>JALZAD010000219.1 GCA_030948555.1 Verrucomicrobiota bacterium
AGCTGCATCGTGACTTCGTTCTGGCGATGAAAAGCGCGCGCGCGGACCGCGGCGTTGTCGCGCAGCTCCGGTTGATCAGCGGACAGGAGACGCTGAATGACTTCACGCGCTTTCCTCCACGCCGGCCGGCCTAACGAGAGAAAGGCGTTGAGCGAATCGTAGTGAAAGACGCGTTCGTGCTCGAAGACTGGATCACTGAAGCTCCCCTGCTCTTCGACCACGGAGAGGTCGAGGATCTGATCGCCAATTGCGACGCCAATGCGTGCCGGACCGGATGCCGGTTTGAAGACGCCGAAGGGCAGATTCTCGAGCGGGAAATGGGAGCCTGGTGCGACGTCGATGAAGGAGCGGAGCGGCATAGTGGTAGGTAGGTTTCAGGAGCCGCGCGGCAGGTCGCGTTGCACAGGAACGCCCTACAATGCACGAATCATCCAGCAGCGGAAGGGAGGAGATTCAGCGCGATCAAATCCTCGCGCGGCTCGTCGAAACTGCAGCTTCCGAGCGACGTGATCAGCTCGCGCTGCGGCGCAATTCGGTCGGTTGCGATCGTCCATTCGCGCCACGAAAAACGGTTGTCGTTGAAGACGAACGACTCGGCGGATTCGTCGTCCAGCATGCCGGCGGTTTGGACCGCATCCCACTTGTGTTCCGCTGCCAGGACGCCGGCGCCGAGGACGTTAAGGAAGCCGTGCATCTTCGTCTGCACACTGCTGTGCAAGAGGCGAATCGGATGATGCAAACCCGCGGTGAACTTAATTGGGACGCCGTGCGTGATGGCCGCGACCAAAGCGCGCGCGATCTGCATGGACGATGGAAAAGCGGAAGCGACCACCCCGCCGGTGCGCAGCTTGAATCCCAAACGCGCGGGTGTCCCGGCGCGGCGGTGTTCGGCGAGGCCGGCGATTGTCCGTTCCGCCTCGTCCGCGGGCGCTTCGAAGAAGACCGGCCGGTTGAGCCCGGCAAGCGCATCGTATGCGTCGGCGATCGATGCGCCGGGTTGTGTCGCGAGCGGCATTTCGATCTGGCTCACGCTCGCGATTGCGCCGAATTGCACCTCGAATTCGCGAATGCTTTGCGCGGTTGTTTCGATTGCGCTGATGAATTGCTCGGGCGTGTCCGTCTTCGCGCCGAGCGCAGAAATCCGGAAGCGATGCTCGACGTCAAATTGCGCAAGACTCGTCGCCACTTCCGCGAATTTTCCCGTCGGCAGAATGAAGGCGCCAAGCATCCACTCATCCACGCTGCGAACGTACCCGGCGTAGTTCGCGACCGACGGCTCGAGCGCGAGACTCGCGGGCGGGAACAGGCCCGCGTAGTCGATCGAGCCTGCGAGAAGAGCGCGCAGCGATGCGGCTGGGGTATTCATGAATTTAAACTCGGCCGCACGCTAACACTGCGTCGCAGACTGCCGCCGGGGTCGATCGTCTGAATCCCTTCCTTCTCCTCGAACGCGCGCTGCTGCTCGTGATCAGTCAGGCCCCAGCACGGCTCGACGCAGAGGAACGGACCGCCGTCGGACCAGAGCGTCACGTACGGAACTTCGCAGAAGTCTAACGAGACGTTCCGCCCGCTCGGCAGATCGGTGAAGGAGAAGCTGCGCTCCGGCACATCGAGCAACTCGAGGATGTAGGAGCCGGCGAGCTTCTCTTTCGGAAAAGGCATGTCGCCGCCTTCGTGACGGATGTCTTCCGTTTCGCCAGAGAGGAAGTTGCTAGGCGAGAAATGCCGGCGATAAAGGCCGGCCGGCATGTCAAAGCGAAAGCCGTCATCCCGAGCGGAGTCGAGGGACCCGGTGGCCGCGTCGCGGATACTGCGACGGGGTTCCTCGACTCCGCTGCAATCCGCTCGGAATGACGGATGTGTGGTCGCGAATCCGGGATGCATTCCGAAGCCGACATGCGCGGTCACCTCGCGCTCGTGATTCTCAAAGTCGAACGTCACCAGCAGATCCTCGCCGCGAAGCGCGTAGGACAAGGTGAGCGAAACATCGAGCGGGTATTCCGTCGCAGTGAACTGCGGCCGCGCCATGTGATAGCTCAGTTCGGCTCTGCAGGACGACTGCTCGCCGGAAGCTGCAGCGTCAGCGTCGACGCGCGGCCAAACCTTGTGCCGCAGAAATCCGTGTGAGCCGCACTCGATCGGCTTTCCACGATAGAGACTGCGCTCGTTCTTCAGACGATGCAGAAAGTAGCCCATCACGGTCGCGTGATTGGCCCAGCCTTTCGCCGGCGGCGTCAGATCATTGTCGCGGTAGAGAAAGCCAACCCACTCGCCGCGCGCGTCACGCCGCGCCAGACTAACGAGTTCTGCCCCGAGCCGGGAAACAATGATGCGAACACCGGCGTCTTCGTCCGTCAGGACATCGAGCAGACGATCGCCGCGTTTCTCCTCGCGGAGCGAGAAGCTCATCGCGGCTTACGGGAACAAACCGCGGGCGTGCTTCGCCTTCATCACGCGCTCGACGCCGATCGCCATGGCCGCGGTGCGATGGGAAACCTTGTCCTGCTTCGCGCGCCGGATCACCTGGGTGAACGAGTGCTCCATGATGCGGAAAAGTTTGTCGGTCACTTCCGTTTCCGTCCACAGGAACGACTGAAGGCCCTGCACCCATTCGAAGTAGGACACGATGACGCCGCCCGCGTTGCAGAGGATATCCGGGATCACGAAAATTTCGTCCCAGTGGTTGTTCAGAATGAGATCAGCGTCCGGCGTGGTCGGGCCGTTCGCGCCTTCCGCGAGAATGCGGCACTTCAGTTTGGCGGCGTTCTTTTCCGTGATCACACGATCGACGGCGCATGGCGCGAGGATGTCGCACGGTTGCAGGAGCAACTCGGCCGGATCGATGTGGTCCGCTTCCATGAAGGCGCGGAGGCTGCCTTTCTTGATCACGTGCTGCTCGGCCGCCCGCACGTCGATGCCTTTCGGGTTGTAAATCGCGGCGTAGGCATCGCTGATACCGGTGACTTTCACGCCCGTCTTGAGCGCGAGCGACAACGCCGCGACCGAGCCGACATTGCCGAAACCCTGGATGATGGCGGTCGATTTCTCGCCATCCATCTTGAGCAAATCCATCGCCCGCTCGATGAGATAAACGACGCCGCGGCCGGTCGATTCGCGACGGCCTTCCGTGCCGCCGATCGACACCGGCTTGCCGGTCACGATCTCGCTCACGGAATAACCTTGATAGACCGAGTAGGTGTCCATGAACCACGCCATGACCTGCTCGTTCGTGCCCATGTCCGGGCCCATGATGTCGGTGTGCGGGCCGACGAATGGAATCATCTCCTGCATGTAACGGCGCGAGACGGCTTCGAGTTCGTTCCGCGAAAGCTTCGTCGGATCGCACGCGATGCCACCTTTCGCGCCGCCGTAAGGCAGGTTCGCGAGCGCCACTTTCCAGCTCATCCACATCGCCAGCGCGGCCGTTTCGCCCATCGAAAGATTCGGCGCGAAACGCGTGCCGCCCTTGGTGGGACCGAGCGTGAGGTGATGCTGCACGCGATAACCCTGGAAGGTCTGGGTGCTGCCATCGTCCATGTGCACCGGCAACGTGACCGCCACCGCGCGCTTCGGCAGCATGAGCCGATCGCGGTCGTTCTTATCGATGTTCAGGTAATCCGCGATGACCTCGAATTGGTCGCAGGCCATCTGGAAAACTTCGTCGTGGTAGATCGTCATAGAAATCGAAGAGGCCGGGGCGATTCCCGGCCAGAAAACCAGCGCAACTATTAGCGCTCGGGTACAACGAGTCGTCAAATATTGATTGTCGGCTGCACGCCCGCGATTAGACCGCGCACAGGCGAAGCGGGTCATCCTGAGGCTGGCGAAGCGCGCCGAAGGACCTCACCCAGGGTGCTTGGATCATCCGAAATCGATCGTTAGGCCAAACGCCCTGTGCGAGGTCCCTCGCCGTCTTCGCAGGCTCGGGATGACATTCCTTTGGTGGAGAATTCCATTGAGTCTGCGCGCTGCGCGGGTCGAACATCCCGCCATGCGCATTGAGACGCTCGCAGTGCACGCCGGTCACGCGGCTGATCCCGCAACCGGCGCCGTGGCGCCGCCGATCCAGCTTTCCACGACCTTTGAACGCGCCGCGGATGGCAGCTATCCCGGCGGCTTCGTTTACTCGCGGAGCGACAATCCGAACCGTCACGCGCTCGAGGAAGCGCTCGCCGCGATCGAAGGCGGAACGGCGGCCGCGGCATTTGGTTCCGGACTCGCTGCAACCGCTGCGGTCTTCCAGGCGCTCAAGCCCGGCGATCACGTTATCGCGCCGGACGAGATGTATCACGGCGCCGGTCGCTTGCTGCGCGAAGTGCTCGTGCTCTGGGGCCTGGAGGTGAGCTTCGTCGACATGACGAATCTCGCCGCGGTGCAGAATGCGATCACCGACAAGACAAAGCTGATCTGGACCGAGACGCCGTCGAACCCGCAACTGAAGATCACCGATCTCGCGGAAGTCGCGCGCATCGCACACGCGGCCGGCGCGGTCTGCGCGTGCGACAACACATGGGTGCCG
>JALZAD010000224.1 GCA_030948555.1 Verrucomicrobiota bacterium
GACATACAGCCACATCAGCGTCGTCTGAGGCGCCGCTTCGCCGCGGTTGTAAGAACCGCGATCAAAGGCGCGACCGCGCAGCCGGCCTTTACGCAAGAAGCCGTCGTAATGCCGCTGAATCAAATGCGTCTCCACCTGTCGCATGGTGTCGAGCATGACGCCGACGATAATGAGCAAGCTCGTCCCGCCGAAGAACTGCGCGGTGATGACGGGAACGTTCAGGCCCTGGCTGAGTAAGCTCGGCAATACCGCGATCGCCGTGAGGAAAATCGCGCCCGCAAACGTCAGCCGCGTCATCGTGAAATCGAGGAACTCCGCGGTCGGCTTACCCGGACGAACACCAGGGATGTAGCCGCCGTACTTCTTGAGATCGTCCGCGATCTGCGATGGCTGAAATTGCGTCGCAACCCAGAAGTAGCTGAAGAAGAAAATCATCAACGCGAGCACCACGTAGTGCGGCCAGCCGTGCGCGAGCGCGTCGGAAATCTGCCGCGCAAGCCGGCTGTTTTGGAACGCCATTCCGACGATCGTCGTCGGGAAAAGCAGGAGCGCCCACGCGAAGATGATCGGCATGACACCCGCGTAGTTCACCTTTAACGGCATGTATTGCGTTTGCCCGCCATACATCTTCCGACCAACCACGCGCTTCGCATACTGCACCGTAATTTTGCGAACGCCCTGCGTCACAGCGATGACGGCCGCGATGACGATAAAGAGAAACGCGATCATCAAGACAAGGATCGCCGGGTTAACCTGACTACCTGTCTGACCTGTCGGAACGAACGTCTTCCAAGCCTGCGCAAGGGCTGCGGGCAAGCGAGCCACAATGCCGACCGTGATGATGAGCGAAATACCATTGCCGATACCGCGCTCGGTGATCTGATCTCCGAGCCACATCAGGAACAACGTACCCGACGTCAGGGTTAGGACAGTAATGATACGGAAGGTGATTCCGAGATCAGCGACCAGTGGAATACCGAGTCGACTCACCGTCTCGGTGATCCCCGGCAGCATCGTGGAATAGGACTCCGGATGCTGGAAGGAAACCGCGAGTAGATACCCCTGCACAATGCACAACACGACCGTCGCGTAGCGTGTGTACTGCATGATCTTCTGCCGGCCGCCATCTTCGCGCGCCATGCGTCCGAGCTGCGGAATCACCGCAGTGAGCAACTGAAGCATGATCGACGCGCTGATGTAAGGCATGATGCCTAACGAGAAGATGGCGCAATTCTCAAGCGCACCGCCGCTAAACAGATTGAACAACGCCGCCACACCGCCACCGGATTTTTCCGAAAGCGTGTTGTGGAACCATTCCTGCAGCACTGCCTGGTTCACACCTGGCGTGCTGATCGCGGCGCCGAGACGCACGATCACGATGACTGCGAGCGTGAAAAGAATCCGGCGCCGAAGCTCCGGAATTTTGACGGTGTTAAGAAACGCCGAGACCATCGCTCAGAGCACTAGCTGCTCTTCTTTGCGGAAGATTTCTTTGCGGCCGATTTCTTCTTCGCCGCGGGTTTTGCTTCAGCGGCTGGAGCTGCTTCGGCTTTCGCGAAACGCGGACCGTCGATCTTCTTCGGTTCGCGAAGCGTAACGCTGCCGCCCGCGCCTTCGATCTTGGCGCGCGCGGATGCGCTCACCTTGTCGGCTTCGATCGTGAGCGCGTGCTTCAGCTCGCCGTCGCCGAGAATTTTCAGTCCTGCGACGTTGCCACGGACGAGTTGCCGGTCGCGGAGCAACTGCTCGTTTACCGTCGTCCCCTGCTCGAACGCATTCAGCGCATCGAGGTTGATGACAGCATAAGTCTTGTGGAACCGCGCGTTATTGAAACCGCGTTTGGGCAAGCGACGGATGAGCGGCATCTGACCGCCTTCAAATCCGAGACGGATGCTGCCACCCGAACGCGCCTTCTGACCTTTGTGACCTTTGCCGCTCGTCTTGCCGTGACCCGAGCTTTCGCCGATGCCGAGTCGCTTGACGCGATGCTTCGAGCCGGGACGCGGCTTAAGATTGTGCAACCGCATCATTGTCCGTCAGCCTTTCCTTCCGCAGTTATCGTCATCGCCGGGCGGATGCCGCGCGCTTTGAAAATTTCATCTTTGCGGCGCAGTCCGCGCAAAGCTTCGATCGTTGCCTTCACCACATTCGAGTGATTGCTCGAGCCTAACGACTTCGCGAGCACGTCCTTGATTCCTACCGCTTCGACAACGGCACGCACGCCGCCTCCGGCGATCACGCCTGTGCCCGGTGAAGCAGGGCGGAGCAGAACACGCCCGCCACCGAACTCACCGACCGTCTCATGCGGGATGGTGTTTTCGTGCAGCGACATCTTCTCCATGCCTTTGCGAGCGGAGTCGGATGCTTTGCGGATCGCTTCCGCGACTTCGTTCGCCTTGCCGAAACCAACGCCGACTTTGCCGTCATGATCGCCCGCCACGATGAGCGCGCTAAAGCTGAAACGCCGACCGCCCTTCACGACCTTCGCGCAACGATTGATGAACACCACTTTCTCCGTGGTGTCGCCGCGTGCTGCTGAGCTTCTGTCTGTCTGCCGTTCGCGTGGGCGTCCGCCGCCACCTTGATGTTGAGCCATTCTTAATCCTTAAAACTTGAGTCCGCCTTCGCGCGCTGCGTCAGCGAGCGCTTTCACCTTGCCGTGGTACTGCGCACCGCCGCGATCGAACACGACCTTGTCGACGTTCTTTGCCAGCAAACGCTCCGCGACCGCCTTGCCAACCTTCTCGGCCGAAACGCGATTCGCCGCTGCTTTGCCGAAGCCTTCTTCGGTCGTCGTCGCGGCGGCGAGCGTCTTGCCGACAGTGTCGTCGATGACCTGCGCGTAGACGTGCTTGCCTGAAAAATGAACTGCGAGACGCGGACGTTCTGCCGTCCCGTTCACGCGTTTGCGGATGCGCTTGTGAATGCGATCCCGGATGATCTTGCGACTCGATCTCATACTACTGGACGGTCTTTCCTTCCTTGCGCCGGATCACTTCGCCGGCATAACGCACGCCTTTGCCCTTGTAAGGTTCAGGCGGGTAGTAACGTCGGATATCCGCTGCGACCTGGCCGACCACTTTCTTGTCGATGCCGCTGATGCTGATCTTGGTGTTCTCCGCGACCGTGATTTTGATTCCATCGGGAATCGGGAAGAGCACGGGATGCGAAAAGCCTAACGAGAGGTTCAGCGTCTGCCCTTGCACGTTCGCCTTGAAGCCGACGCCTTCGATGATGAGGTCCTTCGTGAATCCGGTGCTCACGCCCTCGATCATGTTATTGACCAGGCTGCGCGACAGACCATGCAGCGCCTTCACGCTGCGAGTCTCGGCATCGCGCGCGAGCGAGATCTTGTTGTCCGCGACATTCGCTTTGATGCCGCGCGGCAACTGCCAGTTTAGCTTGCCCTTCGGCCCTTCGACGGCGACGGCGCCATCGTTCGCGATGTTCACCTTCACACCGCCGGGAATCTCGACTGCCTTGTTTCCGATTCGTGACATAATTGGTTAGGCCTTACCAGACGTAGGCGAGCAATTCGCCGCCGACGTTCTGTTTCTTCGCTTCGCGGCCGGAGAGAATGCCACGCGGGGTGGAAAGGATTGACACGCCCATGCCGCCAAGGACACGCGGAATTTCCTGCGCACCAACATAGCGGCGCAAACCGGGACGGCTCACGCGCTTCAAACCAGTGATGGCGCTCGTGCGGTCGACCATCTTGTTCGTGATCTTGATCCGCGGATGCGCGCCTTCGTTATTAAGCGCGTAATCGGTGATGTAGCCCTCGTCCTTCAAGATGCGGATGATCTCCGCCTTGATCTTCGAGTAAGGGACAAACATTTCGCTCTTCCCCGCGGCAGCGGAATTCCGCACGCGCGCAAGAAGATCGGCAATAGGATCGGTAACAGTGCTCATTGGTTAGGCCGCGGGAGCCGCGGCGGGCTTCTTCGCGCGATCGCTGAAGGGCATTCCCATTTCAGACAGAAGCGCCTTGGCTTCGTCGTTCGTCTTCGCGGAGGTGCAGATCGTAACATCAAAACCGATGTTGCGCTTGATTTTGTCGAGCTCGACTTCGGGGAAAATCGCCTGGTCAGGAACGCCGAGCGTGTAGTTGCCGTTGCCGTCGAAAGCCTTCGGCGACACACCGCGAAAGTCGCGAATCCGCGGCAGCGACATCTTGATCAGCCGCTCGAGGAACTCATACATGTTTGCGCCGCGGAGCGTGACCTTAGCGCCGATCGCCTGATCGCCGCGCAACTTGAAATTCGCGATGCTCTTTTTGGCGCGGGTTTCGGACGGCTTCTGTCCGCTGATCAGCGCGAGCTCGGCCTTCGCGTCTTCCAGCGCCTGCTTCACATCAGCCTGCGAGCCGACGCAGGTGTTGATCACCACCTTCTCCACTTTCGGGATCTGGTGGACGTTCTTGTAACCGCGCTCCTTCTGCAGCGCCGGGACCACCCGGTTCTTGTAGTCGTCGTAAAATTCGTTCTTCATCACTTAGGAAGCGTCTTCTTTCGACGCCTTCTTTTTGGCCGACGTCTTCTTCGCGGCCTTCGGTTTGTCGGCGGACTTGGCGGTCTTGGCGCCTTTGTCTTTGTCCTTGCCGTTCTTCTCCGCGCGCTCGATCACCTTCACATTCGAGATGTGAATCGGGCCCTCGCGCTCGGCGATTTTACCCTGCGGGTTGTCCTGCGACTTCCGCATGTGCTTCTTGATCATGCGCACGCCTTCGACCAGCACACGCTGCTTGGTCGCAAGCACGGCTAGCACCTTGCCGCTGGAACCTTTGAAGTTCCCGGCGATCACTTCCACGTTGTCGCCCTTGCGGACGTGCAGCTTGATGCGGTTCATAAAATCGGAGCACAGGCTTCCAGCCTGTGTGGCCAGCGGGCGTCCCGCCTGCTGTATAAACGATTCGTGCAATTCATAAAACTTCCGGCGCGAGCGAGACGATCTTCATGAAGTTGCGCTCGCGCAGTTCACGCGCGACCGGCCCGAAAATGCGGGTGCCGCGCGGGTTCAAATCTTTGTCGATGATGACGA
>JALZAD010000248.1 GCA_030948555.1 Verrucomicrobiota bacterium
CAGAAGAACTTCGAGCGCACGGAAGCGGCGATGATTGGAATTCGCGACCGCATCGCGGAGTCAAAAACGGCGCGTCGTGAAAGTCGGAAGGCGCCGTCTTTTGCTCCGGCCGGACAGAGCACGCAGATGATCGTCGGGGCCACTCCCACGCCTGACGCTGCGATCCTCGAGCAAGCGTCGTCTTTGTACGCGAAGCAGAAACTGCGGCGCGTCTACTACTCGGCCTTCAGTCCGATTCCTGATGCGTCGAGCAAGCTCCCGTTGATCGCGCCGCCGCTCGTGCGCGAGCATCGCTTGTATCAGGCTGATTGGTTGATGCGCTTCTACGGCTTCAAGGCCGATGAGCTGACCACGGCCGCGACGCCGAATCTCGACCTCTCGTTAGACCCAAAGCTTTCCTGGGCTTTGCGCAATCGCCATCTCTTCCCGCTCGACCTCAACAAAGCCCCTCGTGAAAGGCTCCTGCGCATTCCGGGTCTTGGCACGAAGTCGGTCGAGCGCATCGTGAAAGTCCGCCGCTGGCACAAGCTGCGGATGGAAGATCTGCCGCGCCTGCATGTCTCGGTGAAGAAGGTCCTCCCGTTCATCATCACGGCGGACTACAACTCCGCGCATCTCGCGCTCGATCGGACGGATCTGGCGCAGCGTTTCCTCCCCGATCGACAGCTCGACCTGTTCGCGGACGAGCCTTCTGTGATTACAGGGCAGCTTTAGTCGGTGGAACAGATCACGTTTGCGCCGACGTTTGAGGATTGGCAACGCGCCGCGCGTCGCGCTTTGCAACGCGGCGTCGCGCCGGGCGAGACCGTCTGGCAGGAGCTACTCGCGGATCAGCCTTCGCTCGACATCTTCGACGAAGCCGAACCGGAACCCGGCGCGTCGAACTTTCGCGTGCCGAAAGCGTTCGTGGAATTGGCGCGCACCGTCGCCTTGCACAAAGACGAACGTCGCTGGGCTTTGCTCTATCGGCTCGTCTGGCGCGTCACGCACGGCGAACCAAAAGTGCTCGAGGTCAGTGTCGATCCGGACGTCGCGCTCGCGCGTGATCTCGAGAAGTCCGTTCGTCGCGACGTGCACAAGATGCGCGCCTTCGTTCGCTTTCGTGAAGTCGAGCACAACGGCGCAAAATGGTTCGTCGCCTGGTTCGAGCCGGAGCATCACATCGTCGAGAGCAACGCGCGCTTCTTTGTCGATCGCTTCGCTTCCATGCATTGGTCGATCCTGACGCCCGATCGCTGTGCGCACTGGGATGGACGCGAGCTCAGTTTCACAGCGGGCGTCGAGCGTTCGCGCGCGCCGCGCGAAGACAACGCGGAGGCGCTTTGGCTCACCTACTACGCGAGCATTTTCAATCCCGCCCGCGTGAAAGTGCACGCCATGACGGCGGAGATGCCGATGAAATATTGGAACAACCTGCCGGAAGCGGCGCTTATCCCTTCGCTCTTGAAGGAAGCGCCGCGGCGCGTGGATCAGATGGTAAAGAAAAGCATCAAGAAGACGGCCGTGGCGGACGACGAAGACTGGCGTCCAGCTGAACCGCCGGAGACTAACGACCTCAGCGAAGTCGCCGAGGCGGCGCGCGGCTGCACTGCCTGTCATCTCTACAAGATCGGAACACAGACCGTCTTCGGCGAAGGCCCGAAACGCGCGAAGCTGATGTTCCTCGGCGAGCAACCTGGCGATCAGGAAGATCTCGCGGGTAAACCATTCGTCGGGCCTGCCGGCAAGTTGCTCGATCGCGCGCTGGAAGAAGCGGGCATCGATCGCGGCGACGTTTACGTCACGAACACGGTGAAGCACTTCAAGTGGGAACCGCGCGGCAAGCGCCGCATTCATCAAACGCCGAACTCGCGCGAAATCGCCGCGTGCCGGCCGTGGATGGAAACCGAGCTGCGCCTGGTGAAACCGAAGCTGCTCGTTTGTCTTGGCTCGACTGCCGCGCAGGCGATCTTCGGCTCCGCTTTCCGCGTTACGCGCGAGCGCGGCAAAGTGCTCGAGTCGCCTTTCACTCCGCGGGTTCTCGCGACTGTGCATCCATCGTCGTTGCTGCGACAGCCGGATGAAGAATCGCGTGCTCGCGAATACGCGCTGTTTCTCGCGGATCTGCGCGCCGCGGCGAAGGCGATTGCCTGAAGCTGCGCTCACAACGAGCGTCGACGCCGATGCACGTAGCTGCACGTCTAACGAACGGCCGCACCGCAGCCGTCTTGATCGGCGTCGTTATACTGTTCGCCCGCTGCGGCAAGAAGGCGCCGCCTCGACGTCGTGCTCGCGATCAGTCTCGTGGTCGACGACGCGATCGTCGTCGTTGAAGCGGTTGAGCACATTGAAGGAGGAATGGCGCCGCGCGCCGCGACAATTCGCGTGATGGAGGAAGTGTCGGGGCCGGTCATCGGCATTGCGCCCGTGCTCGCGGCGGTGTTCATCCCGACCGCGTTTATTCCTGGAATCACGGGGCGCTTGTATCAGCAGTTCGCGCTCAGATTGCCAATGCGCTCACCCTGAGCCCGGCGCTGTCGGCGATGTTGTTGCGGCCGCGCAAACCAGCGCGCGGGCCGCTCGGCTGGTTCTTCCGTCACTTCAATCGCATCTTCGGCCGCACCACAGATCGCTACGTCAGCACCTCGCGCGTGCTGATTCGCAAAGGCTGGAGGAGCATGGCGTTGCTGATCGTCTTCGCGGGGCTCGCCGCCGTGCTCGGCTCGCGGCTTTCTTCCGGATTCCTGCCGGAAGAAGACCAGGGATATCTCTACGGCTCGCTCACCTTGCCTTATGCGGCATCGATGGAGCGCACCGGCGATGCGGCGCGCAAAGTCGAACAGGCGCTGCTCAGCACACCGGGCGTGGCGCATGTCACGAGCGTGCTCGGGTTCAACTTGCTCAGCACTGTGCAGACAACCTTCAACGCGTTCTTCTTCATCACGCTGAAACCATGGGACGAACGCACCGCGCCTAACGAGCAATACGCCGCCCTTAAGCAGACGATCAATCAGAAGCTCGCCGCCATCCCGGAAGGCATCGGCTTCGCATTTCCGCCGCCCGCCATTCCGGGCATCGGGACTTCCGGCGGCGTCACCTTCATGCTCGAAGATCGCGCGGGACGCGAGCCAGCCTTCCTGGGCGAGAACTTAAACAAGTTCCTCCAAGCCGACCGCAAGCGGCCGGAGATCGCGTCCGCCACGAGCACGTTTCTGCCCTCGGTGCCGCAAGTCTTCATCGACGTCGCCGCGCGACAAAGTCGTGAAGCAAGGCGTCGATCTCACGCAGGTGAGCCAGACGTTGCAGACGTTCATGGGCGGCTACTTCGTCAACTACTTCAACCGCTTCGGCCGGCAGTGGCAGGTGTTCGTGCAAGCGGAAGGCGAGTTCCGTACGAAAGCGGAGAACGTCGGCCTCTTCTACGTGCGGAACGCGAGCAACGAGATGGTCCCACTGAGCACGGTAACGAGTGTGCAATCGCGCAACGGCCCCGAGTTCAGCATGCGCTTCAACCTCTATCGCGCGGCGCAAATCAACGCGACGGCGTCGCTCGGCTTCAGCGGCCGCGAGGCGATGAACGCGCTCGAGCAAACCTTCGTCGCAACCATGCCGAGCGAGATGGGCTTTGATTATTCGGCCATGTCGTTCCAGGAAAAGAAGGCGCAGGGGGGCGTCTCGCCGAGTGTCGTCTTCGGCATGTCGTTGCTCTTCGTTTTCCTCATCCTCGCCGCGCTGTACGAGAGCTGGACCTTGCCTTTCAGTGTCTTGTTAGGCACGCCGATCGCCGTCTTCGGCGCGTTCCTCGCGCTCTGGAGCCGGGGCATGGAGAACAATGTGTACGCGCAGATCGGGCTCGTGATGTTGATCGGTCTGGCGGCGAAGAACGCGATCGTTGAATTCGCGAAGCTGGCTTACGACCGCGGCACGCCGCTCCTCGAAGCTGCATTGGAAGGCGCGCGGCTCCGATTGCGCCCGATCATCATGACTTCGTTTGCCTTCTTCCTCGGGTGCGTTCCGCTCTGGCGCGCATCCGGCGCAGGGGCTGTCGCGCGGCGGGTGATGGGCACGACCGTGATCGGCGGCATGCTCGCCGCAACACTCATCGCAATCTTCCTCATTCCGGTGACGTATTACGTCATCCAACGTTTCGCCGAGCGCGGAAAGCGGACCGAGACGAAGCCGGAGCCTGCGCGCGCGGCCTGAGCAAACCCACGAACCATCGTCCCGACTTCGGCACGACTGAATCCCACTATCGCTACGCGCGTGGCGTTTCGCCTAACGAGTGGTTGATCGCAATGCGCGGGGAGACAGCGCATTGCGTCGCGCAAAGAAAACATGGCACGCCGGCTGCAATAGGGACGCGCTTGCTCCACGACATTGCTTGTCTTTGCCCCGGCCTCGGCGTTTTCTTGGCGCCTCGCACTCACCTCTTATGAAGCATCCTTGCACCATCCTCATCGCAGCGGTCGCGCTGGCCGCACCGCTCTCCGCGCAGGAGACGAAACAGATGACCGTCGAGCAGGTCGTCGCGAAAAACATCGAAGCGAAAGGCGGCCAGGAGGCGCTCAACGCGCTGCAGTCGCTCAAGTTGACCGGCAAAATGATCGTCAACGAAGGCCAGCTTCAGCTTGGCTATTCCGAGACGCGGAAGAAGCCGAACGCCGTGCGCACGGAGGTCTCGCTGCAGGGAATGACGGCGGTGAGTGCGTTTGACGGGAACGAAGGCTGGAAGATCTCGCCATTCCAGGGTCGCAAGGATCCGGAGAAGATGTCGGCCGATGACACCAAGGGCTTGGTCGAAGATGCGGAGGTCGACGGGCCGCTGGTGAATTGGAAGGAGAAGGGGAGCACCGTCGAGTATCTCGGAACCGAAGAGGTCGACGGCACGCAGGCTCACAAGCTAAAGGTCACGCGCAAGAACGGCGACATCAGCTATGTCTAACTCGACCCGGATCACTTCCTCGAGATCCGCATTCTCACCCAGCGCGAAGAGCACGGCGCGAAGGTCGAAGTCGAAACCGACCTGAGTGATTACGAAAAGGTGAACGGCGTGTTCGTTCCCTTTTCGGTGGAGTCGGGACGCAAGGGCGATCCCGATA
>JALZAD010000260.1 GCA_030948555.1 Verrucomicrobiota bacterium
CGCTGCCTGCTGGACTCAGTCTTCGCGCACGCGAATTACCTGATCAATCTCGCGGCGACGAATCCGCAATTCCACGCGAACTCACTGCGCGCCCTCGCGGAAGAACTCGTCCGCGCGGACCAACTCGAGCTGCCGTTTCTCGTGCTGCATCCGGGCGCGCATCTCGGCGCGGGTGAAGCCGCGGGGCTCGAGAAGATCGTCGACTCGATCAATGCCGTGCACGCGGTGTTGCCGAAAACGAAAACCAAAATCGCGCTCGAGACGACGGCTGGCCAGGGCTCGTGCCTGGGCGATCGCTTCGAGCATCTCGCGCACATCATCGCGAATGTGCGCGAGCCCGAGCGCCTCTGCGTTTGCCTGGATACGGCGCACGTTTTCGAAGCAGGCTACGCGCTTGAGACCGAGGCTGCGGCGAAGAAGACGTTCGCGGAGTTCGACCGCATCGTCGGATTGAAATATCTCGCCGCCATTCATCTCAATGACTCCAAAACCGCGCGCGGTTCGCGAGTGGATCGGCACGAGCACATCGGTAAAGGCAAGATTGGGCTCAACGCGTTTCGCTTCATCATGCGCGACCGGCGTTTTCGCAAAATCCCGAAGGTGCTCGAAACGCCCAAGGGGAAGGAGCTGCTCGAAGACGTCGAGAATATGAAGACGCTCCGCGCGCTGGCGGAGTGAATTCGCTACGCAGCGTCGTCTTCTTCGAGGCGGCGGCGTGGACGACGGCCCACCCACAACTGGCGGAGTACGACGCGGTCCGAATCTTCGAGCCCGATGACCATCCACGCGCCGACATACGTGGCGAGCAGCACCAAACCGGCCGTCAGCTCACCGCGCCAGCCGTTGATCAAAAGACGGAGCGGCAACGCCGCGGCCATCGCGATCGCAAACGCAATTGCCGGCCGCGCGAACGCCCGCCATGGCCAATGCCAATTGAACAGAATCCGGAGCTCGCAGTAACGCAGCACACCTTGGGTGACGTAGGCGAGCATCATGCCGAGCGCAGCGCCAGTCGCGCCGAGCCACGGGATGAGCAGCATGCTCGCGCCGAGTTGCAGCGCCACGGTGAAGGCGGAGTTGATCAGGTTCAGCTTCGGCCGCTGAATCATGATCACGGTCTCTGCCAGCCCGACGAAGCTATTGGTGGCGTGCGCGATCGCGAGCAACGCCACCCATGTCGCGCCGCGATTAAATCCCGGGCCGAAGATGTTCAAGCCGATGCCCCCGGCGACACAGAGCACACCCATCAGCGGCAACTGCGCAGCGAGCACCCAGCGGCCCAGTTGGGCGAAGCTCGCCTCCATGCCGCGCTGATCTTTCACGGCGGACTGCCGCGCGATGATCGGCGTGAACATCGGGTCAAACGCCTGTCGCACTTTGCGCATTCCGCCCGCGATTTCCACCGAGGCGACGAAGACACCGATCGTGGCGAGGTCGACGCCAGCGCGCGGACCGAGGATGCCGAGCAGCAGCACGTCCATCCGCATGATCAGAAGATTGAGCAGGCTGTAGATTGCGATCGGCGTTGAGAACCGAAGCAGCGGCGCATAGACCCTCTCCGGCGCCGCTGTTTGCTTCGCAAAGAGGCTGCGCGCGAGCACGAACGCCATCAGGCCCCCCGCAGCTGTTCCGACCAATACGGCGATGGCGGGCGCGAGATCGCGAAAACCGATCGCCATGGCCACGAGCAGGGTGACGATGGTGCACAACGTCTCGGTGAAGCCATGCGAATAAAGATCGTGCTTCATGATCTTCATGCCGCGCGAGACCCCGTTGCTGATGCGGTAAAGTGTGATGCCGGGAAGCGCGAGGAGGACGAGCGAAGTGGTGCGCACAAGCTCGGGTCGCTGCCCGAAATGGGAGCCGATTAGTTCAAAGCCCGCGATCCCGAGCAAGGCGGCGGTGGTGCTGAAAAGCAGACCGAAAAGGACCGCACGGCGCAACAAAGCGCGGCTGCCGTTTCTGTCATTCACCGCCTCGCGCGCGGCGACGAGCGCGACGGTGCTGGTGTCCATGCCGTACGTGCCGAATTTGCTGAGCAAGTCCGCAGTCGACCAGGCGATGCCGAAGGTGCCGAGTGTCGCAGTCCCGAGCAGACGCGCGATCAAGAACGTGAAGATGCCGCGGAAATTCGCTGCGATCAGCGCCATCACGTTAACCAGCGCGCCGCGCGCGAGCTCGGTGCCAGTGTGGGGCTCCTCGTTCGCGACTGCTTCGCGCAATGCGGTGTCTTCGACAGTCGCGGGCATGGTCGGGCTAGAGATGTAGCGCATGCGCGGACGCCGCGCACGCCGTCATCCCGAGCGGAGCCGAGGGATCTCGCCTATGCAATCTTCGTCTCACGAACAACGGAAACGACGCGCTAGTGGCGGCCGCGTCGGCTGTGTGGCGTAACGTCACCACTCCGAATGTGAGATCCTTCGGCCGTCTGCGCGGCTCAGGATGACAGCTGGCGATGGTGGCGTGGTTAACCGGAGCGAATTCAGTTGCGTAGCGCGCTACGAATCGGCCTTCACCCGCTCGATGTGCGCACCGAGTTCGCTCAGCTTTTCGTCGAGATGCTCGTAGCCGCGATCAATGTGATAGACACGGCTAATCTCCGTCGTTCCCTCAGCCTTCAATCCGGCGAGCACGAGTGCCGCCGACGCGCGCAGATCGCTTGCCATGACCGGCGCTCCATAAAGTTTCTCCACGCCGGTGATCAGCGCCGTCGCACCTTCGATCTGCACCCGCGCCCCCATCCGCG
>JALZAD010000266.1 GCA_030948555.1 Verrucomicrobiota bacterium
GCGTTGATCTCGTCCGCCGTCTTCTGCGCATTCGCTTCGGTGCGACTAACCGATGCGACCCGCGCGCCTTCCTGCGCCAGCCGCAAGGCAATCGCGTGACCAATCCCCCGCCCCGCGCCGGTGACGATCGCGACCTGATTCTCGAATCTCATCTGCCGCGCATCCTGCTTCTGCCGCGACGCGCCGTCAACGCCAGGGCCTGAACGGCAAACGACTTCGACAAGGAGAAAGGTGAGCGCAGGCCGATCTTGATGTATCGGTGCGAGCGAGAGCTAAACCGGGGTCATCGAATGCTGATAGTCATGAAGTCCAGCGCGAGCGAGCGCGAGATCGAACACGTGCTGGAGGTCGTCGAGGCGCTTGGCTTTCGCGGGCATACATTGCCCGGCGCCACCCGCACGGCGATCGGCGTCACGGGAAACCAAGGGGCGATCGAGGCCGGCCGTTTCGAGAATCTCGACGGTGTCGCGGAAGTCATTCGGGTTACCAAACCGTACAAGCTCATCACCCTCGATCTGCGCCCGGAGAAGACGGTCGTGCGCGTGGGCGACGCCACGATTGGCGGAGGCGAGTTGGCGATCATCGCGGGACCATGCGCGATCGAGGATCGCGCGCAGGCGATGGCGGTGGCGCGAGCGGTGAAAGAGAGCGGCGCGCAGTTCTTCCGTGGCGGGATCTACAAGCCGCGCACCTCGCCCTACACCTTCCAGGGCCTGGGCGAGAAAGGTTGGGAAATAATGACCGAGATCCGCGAGACCTTCGGACTCAAGATTGTGACCGAGGCGCTCGATGACGCCAGCGTGGAAGAAGTGGAACGCTACGGCGATGTGATCCAGATCGGCGCGCGCAACATGCAGAACCCATCGCTCCTCAAACGGGCCGGCCGATCGAAGCTCCCCGTCCTGCTGAAGCGCGGCATGGCCGCGACGCTGGAGGAGTGGCTGCTCGCGGCCGAATACATTATGGCGGAGGGCAATTACAACGTGATCCTTTGTGAGCGCGGTGTCCGCACCTTCGCGCAGCACACACGGAACACGCTCGACCTCGCGGCGGTTCCCGCGGTGCGGCGCATCTCGCATCTGCCGGTGATCGTCGACCCTTCGCACGGGAGCGGGAATACCTACATGGTCCGGCCGTTAGCCCGGGCTGGAGTCGCGGTCGGCGCTGATGGGCTCATGATCGAGGTGCATGGCAGTCCCGAGACCGCGCTCTCCGATGGAGCGCAAGCGCTCACCCCGGCCGAGTATGCGCGTTTGATCGCTGAAGTTCGGGCCGTGCACGAAGTGACGAACTCCAGCAACTAGCCGGCCGTGCTTCTGCTGCTCGATAACTACGACTCGTTTACCTTCAACCTCGCTCAATATTTCGGCGAGCTCGGCTGCGAGGTCCTGGTCAGGAGGAACGACGAGATCACGCTCGATGAGATTGAGTCGTTAGGCGCGCGGCAAATCTGCATCTCGCCGGGTCCATGCACACCGAACGAGGCCGGCATCAGCAAAGATGTGGTGCGGCGTTTCGGAGAGCGCACCCCACTGCTCGGCGTCTGCCTCGGCCATCAATGCATCGCGGAAGTTTACGGCGCGAAAGTGGTGCGCGCGCCCGAACTGGTCCACGGCAAAGCCTCGACCATCCAGCACGTGGGCGACGGTCTTTTTGCTGACGTGTCGCAGCCGTTCGAGGCCGGCCGTTACCATTCGCTCATCGTCGCGCGTGAATCTGTTCCGCAGTCGCTCGCGATCACTGCGGAAAGCGAGGACGGCGAGATCATGGCGCTGCGGCATCGCGAGTTCCCGATCCACGGCGTGCAATTTCACCCCGAGTCGATCCTGACTGCGGAGGGTAAGAAGATCCTGGCGAATTTCCTCGCGCTCGCCGCGTAGACGAGACGGATGCGGCTCACTCCATCCCTCGATGAATTCCGCGCCCTCGCGCGCGAAGGCAACGTGATTCCGGTCTACGCGGAATTCGTTGCCGATGGGGAGACCCCTGTCTCCGCCTTCGCGAAACTCGGCCGGAGCGATTACAGTTTCCTCTTTGAATCGACCGAGAAGAACGAGATCTCCGGGCGGTTTTCCTTCCTCGGCGCGAACCCGCGTCTCGTGATCAAGAGCTGCGGCGATGAGATCATCATCACGGAGCGAAATGAGGAACGGCGTTTCCGCGCCACCGGTGATCCGCTCGATGAATTGCGCAAGTTGATGGCGCCATACCGCTTCGTTGCGCGAGCGGATCTGCCACGCTTCTGCGGCGGAGCGGTCGGTTTTCTAGGCTACGAAATGATCAACTTCTTCGAGCGGAAGGTGCCGCTCGCAGCGCGTGACGAACTGCATCTCCCCGAGATGCTCTTTATGCTCACGAGCAGCATCCTCATCTTCGACCATCGGTCGCGAACCTTGAAGATCGTCGTGAACGCCTTCCTGGAGGACGGGCCGATCAACGAGGTTTTCGAGAAGGCGAGCGCAAGCATCATCGCGATAGGCGAACGGCTTACCCGCCACGCCGAGTTGCCGCTCGTGCGCGTGGCAGAGCGGGAACTGCAAACACCGCGGAGCAACTTCCGCCGCGAAGATTTCGAAGCCGCGGTGGAGCGCGCGAAAGAGTACATCCGCGCCGGTGACGTCTTTCAGGTCGTGCTCTCGCAGCGCTTTGAAGCGGACTTCACCGGCGACGCGTTCGAGTTCTACCGCTGTCTGCGCTTTGTGAATCCATCGCCCTACATGTTCTGCCTGAACTTCGGTCCGAACTTCGCGCTCGTCGGCAGTTCACCGGAGTTGCATGTGCGAGTCGTGGATCGTGTGGTGGAGATTCGCCCGATCGCGGGAACGCGGCGCCGGGGCGCGACCACGCAAGAAGACGAACGCAACGCCGCTGATCTACTCGCGGACGAGAAAGAGCGCGCCGAGCACATCATGCTCGTCGATCTCGCGCGCAACGATGTCGGACGCGTGGCGGAATTCGGCAGCGTGCGCGTGACCGAGTTCATGAACATCGAGCGCTACAGCCATGTCATGCACATCGTCTCCAACGTGGTCGGCAAGCTGCGCTCCGGCCTCGATGCCTATGATCTGATCCGCGCGACCTTTCCCGCGGGCACTGTTTCCGGCGCGCCGAAAATTCGCGCGATGCAAATCATCGCCGAGCTCGAGCAAACCCGCCGCGGCTGCTACGCCGGCGCGGTCGGCTATGTCGGGTTCGATGGGAACCTGGACTCGTGTATCGCGTTGCGTTCCGCGGTGCTGAAAGACGGCAAAGCGTTCTTCCAGGCGGGAGCGGGGATTGTGGCCGATTCCAACCCGCGTGCGGAATTCGAAGAAACGATCAGCAAAGCCGGCGCTGTTGCGCGCGCGCTCGCGATGGTGCACGCGTAAAGCGCGACCATCGCGCATTCGTTTAAACCGGCGTCGATCTCTGAAGATCTGCTTCGAGCCACGCACTGCTCGCGATGCCCTTGAGCTCGTTGCGTTCCGCTACGCGGCCATTCATCAGATCGCGATAGTAGTCGCACCAGCCGCTCGTCTCTGATTGCACATAGCCGTGGCGACCTCCGCCATCCGCATCGCCCTCGGGCATGATGTGACCGCCTTGCGCGAAGTGATGACAGACGCCGTGCAGCCATTCGTGCAGCCAGACTTCGCCGACGCGCGGACGTTTCCAGGCGGCGCTCGGCGCATTCGCGACTGTGGCGTAGGTCGCGCCGTTCGTCTCGTCCGTCGCACCCATCCCGTAGCCCCAGCCGTAAGATGGAATCGCGCGCTCGTTCTCGCAGTTCCGTTGCGGCCAGAAGACGAACACTGAATCGAAGTCGCCGCGCGGCGCAAAGCGTTCGATTTCGTCGTGCGTGTCGTGTGGGCTCGGCCAAAAACCGCCGTGCGAAATTGCGCTCACACGACGGAGCGGCTCCTGCACATGCACGATCGCGTAATCGATCGACGCGCGGCCGTCCGTCAGCTCGGTGACGAGCGGCGGGAAGTGGCGGAATGAATCCTCCGCCTCGTCGACTTCCGCCGCGCTGAGTTGATGCGCGAAGTGCTTCCTGCGCCAGCGGCTAACCGGATACCGCACGTCGATCTCGCAGTAGATCAGGAGAAGCGCATTCCAGGTTTTCATTCGATCAACCACCACGTGGTCATTCCGACAGAAGTCGAGGAACCCCCGTGGCCGAACGCCCGATTGTGCCGCGGGGTCTCTCGACTCCGCTGCGCTCCGATCGAGATGACTGCTTTGATCACGCCTAACGACTAATCGAGATGGCGCGGCGTTCCTTCGCACTCAAGCTGATCGCGTCGAGCACTTGTTGATTGCGCAGCCCGTCTTCAAAAGTCGGTTGCACACTCTTCCGCGTAACGACCGCGCGGACGAAATCCGCGACCGTATGCACGAAGGTGTGCTCGTAGCCGATCAGATGTCCCGGCGGCCACCAGTTGCCAACGAAAGGATGCGTGGCTTCCGTGACGAGGATATCGCGAAAGCCATGGCGATCGTGCGAATCGCGAACGCTGTAGAAC
>JALZAD010000272.1 GCA_030948555.1 Verrucomicrobiota bacterium
GATTGCTGACATCGTGAAATGCCGGGCGGCGAATAACTGTCCGGCATTTTTCTTGTACTGCGCTCTCTCGCTGGTGCGACGCAGCTCGCTCGCGTGACGGTGAAACGTGGCCGGCGGCAAGCTGCCACGGCACCTCCTGCTTGATCAGCGTGTCCGTGAACTGCACCACGCGATCGAATGCGTTCCGTTCAGCCGTTCCTTTCACGCGCGTCTTGCCGATAACCACAGCCAGGCGGTCGCCATACAGCCGCGCTTTCATGTCGTAGTTCTCGAAGACGTAGTATCCACCTTGTCGCCGCGCAATTCGTCGATCTCATTAGCCCGGGTGCTGACTTCACCGTCAGACAAAGTGTGAGAGTGAAGTCCGGCGTTAGCACCCGCCCAGGCCGGCGGCATCCGCTTCCAGAAATGCTTTGCACGCGTCACGCTCAAACTGGAGCACCTCTCTTTCCGCTCCGCTCTGCGCGTTCAAACCGTCCGCCTGAAAGGAGAGGCAAACTATCATCGTGCAACGTTCATGAGTTATCTTTCCTTGTAGAACTCAGACAACCTGACCAGCCGGCGATCGACCTCCTTCTACGTCGTGCAAGTCAAACCAGGTTTGTATGTCATGATGGTCTTGCCACCCGTTCCGTGCCTTAGCCGCTTGAAGCTCTTCGCCCGCCGCATCACGCACCCGCGCTTCGCGAGAAACGCGTTCCAGATCTCGATCTCCTCTTCACTCGGCCGCCGCCCCTTGCCGAAACACCACTCGAGAATTTCTCCGTTGCTATCGCCTTGGAGCGTTCGCCTCGCTAGTTCTTCATAGTCGACACCGAGGAACCCGGTGCAGCGCGCGTCAAAGAATGATCGTTCACCTCATCGACGGGACTTACGAGCTCTTCCGTCACTTCTACGGCCAGCGCCGGTTCAACAAAGGTGTCGATCGTCCTTATGGCGCGGTAGTCGGTGTCCTGAACGGCGTGCTCCAGATGATCGAGACCGGCGACACCTATATCGGCGTGGCCACCGACCGCGTAATCAAGTCGTTTCGCAACAAGCTTTGGCCCGACTACAAAACCGGCGCCGGGATCGAGCGGGCGCTGCTCGCGCAGTTTCATCCGCTAGAAGAAGCGCTCACCGCGATGGGTGTAGTCGTGTGGCCGATGGTTGAGCTTGAAGCCGATGATGCACTCGCTTCCGCAGCGCACCTCGCCTCGAAGCAGAAGAAGGTCGAGAAAGTCGCCATCTGGACGCCCGACAAGGATCTGGCGCAATGCGTGCGCGACACGCGCGTCGTGCAGATCGACGGTCGACGCAAAATCATCCGCGATGCCGCCGGCATCCGAGAGAAATTCGGCGTCGATCCCGCGCTCATCCCGGACCTGCTCGCGCTGGTGGGCGATACCGCCGACGGCTATCCGGGGATCGCCGGCTTCGGCGCCAAGACCGCCGCAAAGCTATTGAATACCCACGGACCGATCGAAAGCTTCCGCCTAAGTATCCTCGGCGGACAGCGCGAGCTCGCGCTCCTCTTCAAGAACCTCGCCACGCTGCGCACCGATGCTCCACTTTTTAAGAGCATCGAGACGCTCCGCTGGCGCGGTGCTACCCCCGCCTTTGCCGCGTGGACTGAGCGGATGGGAGCGCCTCGATTGCTGGAACGGTGCGAAAAGGCTGCTAGCCGCTGATCGTTAGGTGGCGCCACAGCGGAAAGCTCTTCTCGTGCTCCGCGCAACCCATTAGGTCGCCTGCGTGGCAACTTCAACCGTGGCGAATAAACGTCGACGGCTTCGACGTACGACAGTTCTGCGATTGTTCTATCGGATGAGCCGGCCGACCTGTTACAACCTCGCGTGATGAAGAAGATCATGTACGGCTCGCTCGTAGCCGGATCGTTGCTGCTTTCGGTGTTCGCGTTCGCTTTGGATGAACCAGACTCTCCGAAACAAGTCACTCTGCTCGCAGACGCTTATGTGAAAGGTTACCTCGAGCGCTTTCCGGAGAACGCCGCTTTTTCGGGAATGACGCTGCCTCACAACGACCGTTTTTTCGATAACTCAGCCGCTGCTTATCGGAGTTGGGAGGAGCGGGAAGATGGCTGGCTCAACGAGCTTTCCAAAATCGATGAGTCGGCGCTCCTAGGTAGACCGGAATGGGTCACCTACGGATTTCTGCGCAAAGCGCTCGAGTCGGCCCGCGGCCTCCGCGTTTGCCGCGAGGAACTCTGGACCGTGAACCAGATCGGCGGCTGGCAGGCAACGATGCCGGACTACCTGGGCATTCTGGCGCTGGGCACGCCGGAACGTCGCCAGGAGCTACTTAAGCAATGGAATACGCTGCCCCAGTTTCTCGAGACCGACGTCGCCAATCTCAAGGCCGGCCTCTCCGACGGCTACTCTACGCCCAAGCACAATGTCGAACTCGTGGTCGCACAGCTCGATGGCTACCTGAGCGTCCCGGTAGAGAAGTCGCCGCTCTACGGACCGGCGCTGCGCGATACCGATCCAGCGTTTGTCGCGAGCTGGAAGAAGTTGCTGACCGACAAGATCAACCCGGCCATTCGCGACTACCGCGAATTTCTGTTGACGACCTATCTGCCGAAAGCGCGCACGGAGATCGGCGTCGCGGCGAATCCTAATGGCGCTGCCTGTTATGCCGCCTCCTTACAAGCGCAAACCGGATTAGCTATTTCGCCGCAGGAAATGTTCGATAAGGGCCAGCACGCAGTCAAACAACAGCAAGCCACAGTCAAAGCGCTGGCGAAGAAGGTTTATGACACCGACGATCTGACTCAGCTGCGCAGCAAGCTGGAAGCTGATCCCGAAAACCACTTCCAGACCCGGGACGAAGTCATGGCCTATTCCCAAGCGGCGGTGGACCGCGCCTGGCAAGCGTTGCCGAAAGAGTTTGGCCTCCTTCCGAAAGCGAAGGTCCGGATCGAGCCGATCGGCGCCTTCGATGAAGAACATGGCGTCCCTCACTATGTCCCCGCCTCAGAGGATGGCAGCCGGCCCGGCACTTACTACATCTCTCTCTTCCAGCCGGAAAAGCAGCTCAAGTCCCGCGTCGAGATGGTCGCTTTCCATGAGTGCGTCCCAGGCCATCACCTCCAGATCGCGATCGCGCTCGAGCTACCTAAGACTCATCCGATTACGCACCTGATCTGGAACGCGGCTTCGGTGAAGGGTGGGCGGTCTATGCCGAAAATAAATTAGCTATGGAGATGGGACTTTATACTTCCGAGCGCAATAAGCTAGGCGAGCTCGTCCAGTTTCCCACCGGCATGGTGGCCGATCCCGGCATTCACGCCATGGGGTGGAGCCGCCAGCAGACGATCGATTACTTCCTTGCTACCCGTCCTGATTACCCGGCCAAGCTCGCGGAATCCCAGACTGACCGAATCATCGTCACGCCCGGGCAGTTAACCACCTACTGGGCGGGCGCGCTCGAGATCATGGCGTTGCGCGAGCAGGCGCAGAAGGCGTTAGGCGAGAAGTTCGACGTCCGCGCCTTTCACGACGAAGTCTTGAACACCGGTTCGATTACCCTGCCGATGCTGCAGGAAAAGATCGGACGCTGGCTGGCCGCTGGTGGCGGCATGTGAGAATGAGGAATGCAGAAGGAAGCCGTAACCGATGCGAAGCAACGGCCGGGCTTAGCTGCTCGTGGAATCGAAGGTTGTCAGTTCAGGAAAGCTCGCACCGCTGCGCCAGGAGTGCGACGAACTAATCGCCATTCTTGTCACGATCGTTAAACGGGCAAAAAATTCTTAATTCCTAATTCTCATTCTTCCTTTTTTGAATGCGTCTCGCCGCCCTACCCGCGGATGCACGTGACTTTCCAAGCGAGCCATCGGAGATTCCGGCTAAGGCGCGATTCCGAGTTTCCTTTCGATTTCCTTACCTTCCAAGCGCGCTTTAGCCCACGTCATCGGGAAGAAAAAAATGTCGCCGCTTTTGTCCGCTTCGGTGATCCTCGAGAGCGCCGTGCGGATAATTCTTTTCTGCAACTCCTTGTGAAATGGCACCCCGAAGTGGTGGCCCATCATAAACGGCAGGAACACCGCTCGCGGCGGCTTGAGATGTTCGGTCACGCCCAGCGACACCGATAATGAG
>JALZAD010000277.1 GCA_030948555.1 Verrucomicrobiota bacterium
GCGATCGCCTGTGCCAGAAAATCCGAGGTGGCGGGCTCGAGATCGAGAACGGTCAGGTCGCCGCCGGTCTCCGGGTTCATGCCGCGTCTCGCGCGAGACGAATGCCGGTGAATTGCCAGCGTTTCTCCGGCTGGAAAAAATTACGATAGGTCGCGCGGATGTGATCGCGTGAAGTGGCGCAAGATCCGCCGCGCAGAACGTATTGGTTGCACATGAACTTGCCGTTGTACTCGCCGAGTGCGCCCGGTGCGGCGCGGTAGCCGGGGTAGGGTGAATACGAGCTGCGCGTCCATTCCCAAACGTCGCCAAACATCTGCCGCAGCTCGCCATTTTCGCTGGCCGCGACGGGCGCGGGATGGAAGCGGGAGTCGTCGACGAAGTTGCCCTCGACCTCGACCTCGGCACTGGCGCGCTCCCATTCGAATTCGGTGGGGAGGCGGGCGCCGTCCCAATTCGCATAGGCGTCGGCTTCGAAATAGCTGATGTGCGTGACCGGCTCCGCCTCCGCCACTGGCCGGAAGCCGGAAAGGGTGAAGTTCCACCAGGCGCCGTCTCGTTTCACCCAATAGAGCGGCGCCTCCCAGCGCTGCTCCTGCACCATGGTCCAGGCTAACGAGAGCCAGAACTCCGGCCGTGTGTAACCACCGGCTTCGATGAACTGAATGTATTCGCCGTTCGTGACGGGACGTGTGGCGAGCGCGAACGCGCCGACCAGCGCGCGATGGCGAGGACCTTCGTTGTCGTAGCTGAAAGCTTCGCCTTCATGGCCGATCAGCACTGTGGCTTCGGGAAAGTCGACGAAGTGCATCGGCGCGATGTGCGCGTCGGTCGGCTCGGAGGCCGCTTTCTCGAACACTGGATACAACGGGTTCTGCGCGAAGACGTGTTTGATGTCGGTGACGAGCAGTTCCTGATGTTGCTGCTCGTGGTGAATCCCAAGGATCACGACCGGCTCGATGTCGTCGAGCAGCGCGTCGTCGGCCTTCTCGAGCAACTTGACGACGCATTCGTCGATCGATTCGCGGAAGCGATATGTCTCCGCCACGGTCGGGCGGGAGATGAGGCCGCGCAGATCGCGCCGATGCATTGTGCCCGCCGCGTTGTAGTAGGAGTTAAAGAGAAAGGCGTACTGCGGAACTTCCGAGCGATAACGCGGCTGCCAGACTTTGACGACGAAGGTCTCGAAGAACCAGGTCGTGTGCGCGAGGTGCCACTTAGTCGGGCTCACATCGGGCATTGATTGCACAACGAGATCTTCCGGCTCGAGCCCGCGACAGAGCCGCAGACTGAAGTCCCGGACCCGCTTGAAGCGCGCGATCAGTTGCTGCGCGCGATCGCCGTGGCCGCGAGCCACGCGGCTGTGGTCGCTGATCTCTGCGTCGTCCGAGACGACCTGAGTCTCAGGCTCCTTCAATGAAGCCGCCTTCCTGGCTCTGCTCGGTTTTCGCCGCTTCTACCATGCTGTCGTGAGTGGCTTCTTCCACGCCGCCTTCGACGAGCTGTTGCCCGAGCATTTCGTCATCTTCGAAACCAGCGCGCGGCGCGCGTTCGCCCGTGTTCGACGCGACGACCGGCCATTCTTCCTCGAGGTTGACGCTTTCCGCCGTCTCCTCTGGTGCCATTTCAATGGAGCGTCCGAGCAATTCCTCCTTCGCCTGTTCCCAATCAGCGTCCGTGAACTCCTCCGGATTTCGCTCGTCGATCAACGCGATCTCGCGTGCGCGCTTCTCCACCAGTTCCGGCGTCGGTGCGCCCATGCCGTCGCCGTGGGTTGAAATTTTGCCGAAGCCCGGTTGCGAGTACTCGTTCATAGATAGTAATACGAAGCGCAGACGCGTGTTGTGCGCATCACCGGCGCTTTCCGATTTGCGAATTAACGACTCGGGCAAAGAGCGCGCAACTATTCTCCGGCGCGGCGGGAGTGCGGCGGGCCGTCTGTCGGGCTAACCTCGACGATGGCTCGCGGCGCACTGCTCAAACTCGAAGACGGCGCGCAGATCGCCTACGAGGAATACGGCGGTGCAGAGGGAACGCCGGTGCTGTTTTGTCACGGTTGGCCCAGCTCACGCTCGATGGCGCAACTGGCGCACGACGCGGCGCGCGAGATTGGCGTTCGGGTGATCTCGCCGGACCGGCCCGGGATCAACGG
>JALZAD010000287.1 GCA_030948555.1 Verrucomicrobiota bacterium
ACGAAGGTGATGATCGCGAGCGTGATCGCCCAGATCCAATAGTGCACGCTCATGATTGTCCCTTCCGCAACGCGCCGACCGCTGCCGTCAGGTCAGTCACCACTTGCCGCAACCCGCCATCCACCGCGGCCAGTCCGCTGTTCAAGGTCGTGACTTGAGGTTCGATTTGCGCCGTCTCCGTCTCGATCGCACGCAACCCGAGACGCAGCTTCGCCAGCCAGCTCGTCGGCGTGCCGCCGATGCCTTCGAGCAGCCCCGTGATCCGGATGACGTTAATCGCAACCACTGCGAGCAAGAGCAGCGTGGCGAGACAGGTCAGGGTGACGAACAGAATCATCGGGCGGTTCCTTCCGCTAGTTGTCGGATGCGCGAGGTCGTCTTCGCGATCTCGCTGGCGGATCCAAGAATCATTCCCGCAAAGACGTTCGTGTCGCGCAGGACAGCGAGCGTGACGGTGTTTCCGGCGATGCGTTTACCGCCGGTCCAGATTTGGTGAACCAGTGCACGTATGTCGCGCGCGGTGCGGACGATCAACTCCAGCAGCACTGCGACTACGATCACCACGACAACAGCAACGACGAGCGTGATCGTCCAGAGCTGTTGCGTGTGCGGATCCATTCTATCCTTCCAGAACTCCGGCGATCGCTTTGACGCGACCTTCGAGCGACCGCGCAGCGCGTGCGATATCTTTCACGATCTCGTTTGCACCGGCCACGCCCCAGATCGGTTTTGTCGCGACCTCGATTTCACCGGCAACACTCAACGCTTCAGCCGCGAGCCGGCGAATGTTGCGCGCGACGAGCAGGATCGTGATCAAGAGGATCGCGACGATCAGAACGACCACGCCGCCGATGATGAAGCCGTAGGTCCAATACATATCTAGCTCGTTCTCGTCCTCCTCCTCGTCCTCGAAAGCGCAGAGGAATTCGAGGACGAGGACGACGGCGAGTAGGAAAACGAGCGGTTCATTTCGGGAGCCACTTCCGCTTCGAGCCGAGCCCCTGATAGCGCACGTAAACCTGGTGCAACATCTGGCTGACTGCGCCGGGCTTTTCGCCGTGACCCCAGCCGCTCGGGATGTGACGTTCATCGGTCCAGCGCGCCTCGCGGTTCATGAACTTCATCGTGATCTTGCGCAGTGGTCGCATGAATCCGCCGAGCACCTTTGATCCCGCGCTCGAGATGTTCGCGCCCGGTGGCTTCTTATAGAATGGCGTAAAGCCATCCGGGAAACTCGGCATGGTGCAGCCGATGCAAATCCCGCCGGTGTTCATGCAGCCACCGACGTGGTTGATGAAACCGCGCGAGGTGATGTTGCACTGCACCACCGGGCCCCAGCAGCCGACTTCGACGAGGCATTCCTTATCGCCGTATTTCTGCGCAAAGGTGCCTTCTTCATAGAAACCGCCGCGCACACACTTCTGGTGGACAGTCCCGTTGAACAACCACGCGGGCCGGCCGAGATCATCGAATTCCGGCAGCGGTCCGATGCCCTGCAGGAACAGCAGAACAGCCGCGACGGTCTCTGTGAAATTGTCGCCGATCGGGGGGCAGCCCGGAATGTTGATAACCGGCAGCCCGTACGAGCTGCGGTAATCCTTCCCGAGGAAGTCCATCACGCTCATCGAGCCGGTCGGGTTGCCGGTCGCGGCCGGGATGCCGCCCCATGTGGCGCAGGTGCCGATGGCGATGACTGCTGCCGCGCCTGGTGCGAGCCGCTTCAACCATTCCGCCGTCGGGATCGGCCGCGATGTGTTCTCATCGATCTTCTCCGCGCCGAGCGCGACCCAATATCCGCCCGTCTTCGCGGCGATGCGTTCATCCGCGACCGAGCCCTCCATGATGACCACGTAGGGCGCGCCGAGCTCGTTCCGCTCCGCCATCTCGAAGTTCCGCACAAAGTGGTGACCGGCCTCGATCGAAAGCACCGGGTGATGCAGCACGACCTTAGGGACGCCCGGGATAACTCCCATGAGTAAGTCCTCCACGGGCGGCGCGGTCGCTCCGACCGCCGACACGGAACACCCGTCGCAACTCATCCCCGCCAGCCAGTAGGCGTGCACGACATTGAGCGGACCACCACGGAACTTTCGGGCGTCCGGCAGGAGCTGCTCCTCCTTCACGCGGTCGGCCGCGGCGGAGAACATGTTGACTCCTTTGGCTCCTGTTTTCGGTGAATCGAGAACTTCGGTGGCCATAAGAGCTATCCTTTGTTCGTGCCGGATTATGCCGGCGCGTTTGCCCAGCGTTGAAGAATCGGATGCATCAGCAGATTCGCGGCAGTTGTTCGCCGCTCAACATGGTAACAACCCGTTGCCCGCCGACGAGAGATTTCATTACCACCATGTGCGATTTGTCGCCCACCACCTCGCCGATGATGGCCGCGTTCGTCCCGAGCGGATGCTGACGCATCGTGGCAAGCAAGCGATCGGCTGACTCGGGAGGGACCACGGCGATGAGCTTCCCCTCATTCGCTACATACAACGCATCAAGGCCCAGCATCTCGCAGGCGGCATGAACCTCGCGCCGGATCGGAATCGCAGCTTCATCGAGGCGAACACCGACGCATGATGCCTTTGCCAGTTCATTCAGCGCGCTCGAAACTCCACCGCGAGTCGGATCACGCATGCAACGAATATCCGGACAGGCCTCGAGCATTGCACTCGTTAGGCCGGCCAAGGGCGCGGTATCGCTTTCCAGCACAGTTTCAAACTCGATCCCCTCGCGCACAGACATGATGGCGATGCCGTGATCGCCGATCGTGCCAGAGACGATGATCCTGTCGCCCGGGCGCGCGTTTCGGATCGAGAGGTTCCGTCCTTCCAACACTGTGCCGATGCCCGAAGTGTTGATGAAAATCTGATCGCCTTTTCCGCGATCAACCACCTTCGTGTCGCCTGTCACAAGTCGAACACCCGCTTCTTCACACGCGCGCTGCATCGACGCCGCGATCCGCCGCAACGTCTCCATCGACAACCCTTCTTCTAATATAAATGCCGCTGAGACGAAGAGCGGCTTCGCCCCGCCGACAGCCAGATCGTTCACCGTGCCGTGCACCGCGAGCTTTCCGATATCACCACCGGGAAAAAACAACGGCCGCACCACATATGAGTCGGTCGTGAAAGCAATCCGGCCACCGTTCAGTTGCAACGTCGCCTGATCTTCCAAGTGCGCGAGCGTCTCGTCCTGAAACTCGCGCAGGAACAGGCGCTGGATCAAATCTGCACTAAGCTTCCCGCCGCTGCCGTGACCGAGCAGGACGTGCTCGTAATTCCCGACCGGAATCGGGCAGCTCATTTGATCGAAGTCAGGCGCGTCAGCCATGCGCCGGAGAGTAAGCTCACCCGCACTCGCTCGCGATGTGAAAAGAGGACGAACGAGGGAATGCTACCGGCTAAAGGCGAAGCGTTGCGCGGCCGGTCGCCGCTTCGTCTGATCTTTTAAGCGAGCCTGCCACGCGCCGGTGGCAGGCTCCTGAAATCCCACAGATCAGCCGCCAAAAAACACGCGGACGGCAGCACGGTGCCGCCGATGAGCTCTCCGGAATGTTTGACGGTAACCGCCGTCATAATATCCCCGCTGGTAGTACGACTGCCCGTATCCGTAGTCGTCATTCGGAACAGCGTAGTGATGATCGTGATGCGCGACGTAGGAGTTTCCGTACTCGTCGCGATATTCGTGATGGTGGTCGTAATGGACGACGTCAGCGCCATACCCACGTTCGACTGCGGTGACTCCGTCCTGATAATCGCATCCGTCATCGTGAGCTCGCGCACTTGCCACTCCAAGCAACAACAGCCCGCTCAAACTTGCCGCCAAAACCAGTCTTTTCATGGAATGGTAGACGGCCATCGGACCCGCCTTATTCGACGGTCCGCGCACGGGGGAAGAACGCAGCTATGTCTTCAGGCAACCTGCGCTTCGCGGAAGCGGCCGTAGTTGTAGTAAGCCGCGCACGCCCCTTCGGAAGAGACCATGGTCGCGCCAAGCGGCATCTCAGGCGTGCATCGTTTTCCGAACTGCGGGCACTCGTGCGGTTTGAGCAGACCCTGCAAGACGAGACCGCTCATGCAGAGCGTCGACTCGGGCACTTCCATTCCCGCCACGCCAAACCGCTGCTCCGCGTCGTAGTGCGCGTAAGCACTCGTTAGGCGATAGCCGCTTTGCGGGATGTTGCCGATGCCGCGCCATTTCCTATCGCCGATCTCGAACACCTCGCTCAGCAGCCGAAGCGCAGACTTGTTGCCGCTGCGTTGCACCGCGCGCGAGTATTGATTCTCCACGCCAACGCGCCCTTCTTCGAGCATCCGCACGGTGTCGTAAATGCCCTCCATCAGATCGACGGGCTCAAATCCAGTGACCACGATCGGGATGTTAAACTCGGCCGCGAGCGGCTCATATTCTTCGTATCCCATCACCGTGCAGACATGGCCGGCGGCGAGGAACCCTTGCACGCGATTTTCCGGCGAAGACATGATCGCGCGGATCGCCGGCGGGACTAGCACGTGCGAAACAAGGACTGCGAAGTTTCGAATGTTGCGCCGCTTCGCCAGCCAGACTGCCATGGCGTTGGCCGGCGCCGTGGTTTCAAAGCCGACCGCGAAAAAGACGACAACCTTTTGCGGGTTCTGCTCCGCGACCTTCAGGCAATCCAGCGGTGAGTAAACAATGCGCACGTCGGCTCCGGCCGCTTTGATCCCAAGCAGATCCCGCTCGCTGCCGGGCACGCGAAGCATGTCGCCGAAGGAGCAAAAAATCACATCTGGTCGCGATGCGATCTCCAGTGCCTTGTCGATCAACTCCAGCGGCGTGACGCAGACCGGACAGCCGGGTCCGTGAACGAGCTCCACGTTTTCCGGCAACAATCCATCGATCCCGTAACGGACGATGGTGTGTGTCTGCCCACCACAAACTTCCATGATCGTCCACGGGCGCGTGGTGATCTTCCGGATCGCCTGCGCCAGCCGATCGGTCGTTGCGCGGTCGCGGTATTCTTCGAGGTACTTCATGTCGAGTTGCCCGCGTAGGTGAATGGCAAATTGGCGGGCGTATCGCGCACTTCGGCGAGTTCACCCATCTGCTCCAGCACCTCGAAAACGCGCTTCGCTTCCTCCTCGTCGATTTTCGCCAGCGCAAAACCGACATGCACGAGCACGTAATCGCCGAGTTGCGCATCCTCCACATGCTCCAGGCACACGGACTTCATCACGCCGCCGAAGTCGACCTTGCCCATCCGGACGTCGTGCTCGTGATGGATTTCAATGACCTTCCCTGGAATTCCGAGACACATGATTAGGTGAAAGCTGCTGAGGTAGTATTCGACCGCAGTCGCGCGGCGGCAATCGCTGCCTGACCGAGGCTTAATCCTGCGTCGTTTGGCGGGACAAGTCGATGCCGATAAACGCGGAAGCCGTTCGCAGCGAGACGCGCGAGAACCTCGGCCGTGAGCAGCGCATTGAGGAAGACACCGCCACTTAAAACGACGGCAGTAATCTGCGTCTCGCTGCAGATGTGCTCGCAGATGCGCGCGATGATCTCCGCAAGTGTGGAATGAAAGCGCCGCGCGATAATCGGGGCGTCGGTGCTCGCCTCTATATCTTCAACGATCGCTCGGATCATCGAACGAGTATCGATCTCGCCGTTCAATCCGAGCGCGAAGGGATACGTGCCGGATTCAGTCACTCCAGTCGCGAGCCACTCCAGTTCCATCGCCGCCTGCCCTTCATATGTCACGCGGTCGCGCAGGCCCACGAGAGAAGCGACCGCATCGAAGAGGCGTCCCGCGCTTGAGGTAAGCGGCGTATTGAAGTTCCGGTCGAGCATTTGCCTAACGACTCGTGCTTCAGAGGCGGGAATGCGCGCTTCGAATGCGGCGCACCGCACCTCTGCATCGCGGAGATGTGCAAGCGCCATCCGCCACGGTTCTCGCGTCGCCTGATCGCCGCCCGCCATTCCGACACACCGCAGGTGCGCTGCTCGCCGAAAGTTCGCAAAGTCGCCGACGAGGAACTCGCCGCCCCACACCGTCGCATCGCTGCCGTAGCCTGATCCATCGAACGTGACGCCGATCGTCGGCTCGGCGATTCCGTTTTCCGCCATGCAGCTCGCCATGTGCGCGTGGTGATGCTGCACTGCAATCAGTGGCAGCCCCATTGCCTGCGCGAAGTGGGTGGACGCGTAGTCCGGATGCGAATCGTGGGCCACGCAGGCCGGCTCGAACTGAAACAGTTCGCGATACAGAGTGACGTCGCGCTCAAACGCAACAAACGCCTGATGATGATCAAGGTCGCCCACGTGATGACTGAGAAACGCGTCCTTCCCGCGGAGAAGTGCGAACGTCCCCTTTAGTTGTCCGCCCACAGCGAGAACCAGAACGTCTGATGCGAAGGGAATTTCAATCGGCAGGGGAGCGTAGCCGCGCGAACGCCTGATCGGTAGCTCCGCCCCCGCGACGACTCGTGTTACCGAATCATCGCACCGGACATGAACCGCTCGATCGTGCAAAAGCCAGACGTCAGCGATGCCGCGCAGTTGTTCGAGCGCTTCGTCGTTGTCGCGCGCAATCGGTTCGTCAGAACGATTGCCTGAGGTCATGACCAACGGCGTCACCCTGGCTTCCAAGAGCAGATGGTGAAGCGGTGTGTAGGGAAGCATCACGCCGAGGTGCGGGTTTCTCGGCGCGACGGACGGCGCCAGAGCCGCATCCTCTTTTCGCGACAGCAACACGATCGGCGCAGCGCGCGAATGCAGCAGTTCGCTTTCTTCATCGCTCATGATGCAATGCATCTCAGCGGACGAGCGGTTCCGAAACATGACCGCAAACGGCTTCTCCTCGCGATGCTTTCGGGATCGAAGCCGCCGCACCGCATGTTCGTCCGTCGCATCGCAGACCAGGTGGAATCCGCCGAGGCCTTTCAGCGCTCCGATACTCCCAGCACGAATCGCGCGGGCAAAATCGCGTAACGGATCATCCGCGCGGCGGAGTTCGCCGCGTTCATCACACAGACTCAACTGCGGACCGCAGGCGGGACAGGCAATCGGCTGCGCGTGGAACCGTCGGTCGCACGGATCTTCGTATTCTGAGCGACATGCTTGGCACATCGCGAACGATTGCATGGTCGTGCGCGCCCGATCGTAGGGTGCGCCGGTGACAATCGTGAGGCGGGGTCCGCAGTTTGTGCAGTTGATGAAAGGATAGCGGTAGCGCCGATCCGCTGGATCAAACAATTCGCGCAAGCAATCGGCGCAGGTCGCAACGTCCGGCGAAATGAAAATGTCCGCGCCGCTCTCAGAACCACTTTCAAGGATCGCAAACCCTGGGGCCTGTTGAACTGGAATCGCAGACGACAACACCGTATCGATTTTCGCCAGCGTCGGCGCTTCGTCCGTTAGCGCTGCTGTAAATCGATCGAGTGCGTCCGGAGTTCCTTCGACCTCAATAACAATGCCGCCGCCATCGTTTCGCGCATGACCAGACAATTGAAAGCGCGTCGCCAACCCGAAAACGAACGGACGGAAACCAACTCCCTGCACGATCCCGGAGACGGTGATCGCACGCCGCTGCACGCGAGAAGCCGTGCTAAGCGAGAGGATTCTCTAGCGGACGCGCAGCTTTGCCCGGCAAGAGCTTCCGCTGACGCGCAACAGCTGCGCCGATGATGGTGCCAATGGCTAGGCCGATGAACAGACCAGCGTTGTTCGAGACGGAGCCAACGAGGCTCTCAATCGGCGTTGGGGCCACCGGCGGCGGAAGATCGTAACCTGCGCCGCCACCGTCACAGGCACGGCTAACGAGTGGAAGAGCAGAAATACCGAGCAGAACTAAGGCGAAGATCCTTTTCATAAGAGAGCACCTCTCAACCGCAGCTGAACCGTAGTCCTCGAAGCGCCGCACGGTCAAGAGAGACAACGAAGCGCCTAAATTTCTAGCCGCCCGATCAGCTGGCGCACTCCAGCGACCGCAGCCGAGTCGGTGTCGAGCCGGGGCGCCTTCGCGGCGAGATCGGCGCGCTGAATCTCTTCGTCGTAGGGAATCTCTCCGACGACCTCAAGCCCATGCTTCTCCGCGTAGTCGCGAATGGCTTTGAGATCTTCTTCGCTGCGATACTTGTTTGCGACCGCAGCGATCCTTGGAATACCAAGTTCGCGAGCGAGCTCCGCAGCGCGGCGCGCCGTCTCCAGTGCTTTAAAATACGGCTCGGTTACAAGCAGCAGCAGGTCGACGTGCCGGTCAGTCCCGCGGCTCAGATGTTCCAAGCCCGCTTCCATGTCGACGACTGTCACCACCCCGTCCTCCTTCAGCACACCGTTGAGGAAATTCCGCACGCGCGCGTGGCCACCACACGCGCAACTGGCGCCGGCATGTTCGATCGTGTGCATGCCGAGCAGCGTCACGCGATCAGACACGCGGGTACCAAATTCTTCCGCCACCTGCCGCGCCGGCATCGTGAGCTGCATTCCTGTCTTGCCACCTTCCAGCGCGACCTCTTTCAGGATCGACGCAGGCATCGGCTTGGCCGCTTTCACCTTCTCTGGATCAAGGCCGAGCGTGACGCCGAAGTTCGGATTACTGTCCGCATCGATCGCCCAAACGTTCTGCCCACGCTCGGCGAGAAGACGCGTGAGAATGCCAGCGATTGTCGTCTTCCCACTGCCGCCTTTGCCTGCGATTGCGATTTTCATGTGGCTTGTTCCGCCGGGTCAACCAAGCATACTTCTGCGCCTGCGCATCTGCAGCTGGTTAATGTAAGTCTCGCCCGTTTGCGCCCGCGCTCGTTCTAGTACAAGGGCATAGCGCACGAGCTAGTTCAGCGTGCGACGCTACCAGAGCCGCCGGGGTGGCGAAATTGGCAGACGCGCCAGACTTAGGATCTGGTGGAGCAATCCTTAGGGGTTCGAGTCCCCTCCCCGGCACATTCTTGCTAGTATCGCAGGTCGCGTGGGTGAACCTTCGACCACGCGTTTTAGAGAAGGCGCTTGCGTTGCACCTTAAGACGTAGGATGCGAAGCAGGCCTCACTCGTTAGGCACTCATAGTGAAAGAGCAGAAGAGCAGCGACGGTTACGTGACGGTCTCGCCGGGCAAGCCGGTGCGCTTGGTTGAGATCAACCCGGGTGCAAGCGGAGGACCTTCGAAAGCAAAAGCGGCGAAGGAAGGCGACAAGCTGCAGGAACGACTGCGCGATTTGCAAGAGGCGCTCTACGCCGAGCATCGCCGCGGTTTGCTCATCGTTATACAGGCGATGGACACCGGCGGAAAAGACGGCGCAATCAAGAAGCTGTGCGCGGGTCTTGATCCGAACGGCGTGCAGTTAACCAACTTCAAGTATCCGACGCCGGAGGAATGGGACCATGATTTCCTCTGGCGCGTGCATCATGCCGAGCCGCGGAAAGGGTCGATCGGCATCTGGAACCGATCGCACTACGAAGACGTGCTCGTGCCCCGCGTGCACAAACAGATCAGCGACGATGTTTGGCGCGCGCGCTGCGATGACATCAATGCCTTCGAGCGGCTGCTGACGCGCAACGGCGTGACCATCCTGAAGTTCTTCCTCCACATTTCGAAGGACGAGCAGAAGGAGCGGCTCGAGGCGCGGCTGCAGGAACCGGAGAAGCTGTGGAAGTTTAATCCCGGCGATCTGAAGGAGCGCGCGCTTTGGGATGATTATCAGCTGGCCTACGAAGCGGTCATGAACCGCACGAGCACCGTGCACGCACCGTGGCACATCATTCCGGCGAACCACAAATGGTCGCGCAATCTGGTCCTGCTGCGCGCGGTGGTGGGCGCGCTCGAGGAGATGAAGCCGGAGTATCCGAAGCCGGAGTTTGATCCGAAAGACATCATCGTCGAGTAAGCCGGCGATCTGCCTAACGAGTGGTTAGCCGATGATGTTCCACTTCGCGCGCTTGGTCCGCGCGTCGACCTCCCACAAGCGCACGCCGCCGAGATAAGCGTTGCGATTCGAGCCGAGCTCGAAGCCTTCGGGTAGACGTGTCAGCGCCTTCGAATTGCCTCCGCCGACGACGACATAATCGGCAATCAGCGCACGCTTCAGCATGTCGAGAATCTCGAGAACTTCGCGTTGCCACGGCTTCTTCCCGAGTCGCTCGAGGCCGATCTTCCCGACGACATCTTCGATCCGTTTGACGCCGGGATAAGGAAGATCGCCGAGCTCGAGCGGGAGGACGTTTCGATCCCAAATCAGACATGAACCAAGCCCAGTGCCGAGCCCGAGGAAGAGCATGCGCCCGCCGTGATAGCTGCCGAGGCCCTGCATGGCGGCGTCGTTGATCAGACGAACGGGTTTACCGAGCGGTTTCTTGAAGTCGTACTTCATCCAGCCCTTCGCGAGATGCTTCGGGTCCGTGAGGATGCGGCCGGCGCGCACCGGCGCGGGAAAGCCCAGCGAGATGCCGTCGTACTCCCAATCGGCGGCCGTTTCCTTGATCGAAGCGACGAGTTGTTGCGGCGAGAGCTTCTTGCCGGAATCGAACTTCCGCTTCTCCGTCCGCGAGATCATCAGCTTCACGTGCGAGCCGCCAATATCGACGACGAGAATCTTCTTCTTCATGAGCGCTCCTTCCTGATCGTCGTGATCGGCACCAGTCGTTCGCGCTTCTTCGGCTTGGATGATTCAGCGAGTTGGCGCGCCTGTTTGCGCGAGCGCTCGCGGAAGTACAGTTGCGCCTGGCTGCGCGTCTGACCGTCGCCAGGCTCAACGCGCTTGTAAGTGCCGTCGGCCTGGAGCTCGCGCGCTTTGACGCAGTCGTTCACCAGGGCGGGAAGCATGTCGGTGATGATCTCATCGCGCAGCGTTACATCCTCGACCGGAAACGCGATCTCGACGCGGCGCAGAAAGTTGCGCGGCATCCAATCCGCGCTCGCGAGATAAAGAATCGGTTTACCGGCATGGGCGAAGGAATAGATGCGACTGTGCTCGAGGAAACGGCCGACGATGCTGATGACGCGGATGTTCTCGCTTAAGCCGGGCACCTTCGGCCGGAGGCAACAAATGCCGCGCACAATCAGGTCGATCTTCACCCCCGCGCACGATGCTTCGTAGAGCTTCTCGATGATCTCCTGATCGACGAGCGAATTGAGCTTCACCACAATGCGCGCCTCTTTGCCCGCGCGTGCGTGATCGCGCTCCTGCTCGATCAGCGCGATGACGCGGCGATTGAGGTCAAAGGGCGCGACCATCAACTTTTTCAAGCCGGGATAACTCGCGAGACCGGTAATGGTGTTGAAGACGACTGCGACTTCGTCGGTCAATGCCGGGTTCGTGGTCAACAGACTGAAGTCCGTGTAAACGCGCGCCGTTCGCGGGTGGTAATTGCCCGTGCCGAGGTGCACGTATTGACGGAGCCGATCCTTGTCGCGCCGCACGATCAGTAGCGCCTTGCAGTGCGTCTTCAACCCGACCACGCCATAGAGCACATGCGCGCCGGCTTCTTCGAGACGTCGCGCCCAGCGAATGTTCGCCGCTTCATCGAAACGCGCACGGAGTTCGACCACTGCGGTGACCTGCTTGCCAGCGTTCGCGGCCTCGATCAATGCTTCGACGATCGGCGAATCACCGCTCGTGCGGTAGAGCGTGATCTTGAGCGCGAGCACCTGTGGATCTTCCGCCGCGGTCTCGATCAGCTCGACGATCGGATCGAAGCTTTCGTAGGGGTGATGCAGGAGGACGTCCTGCTTGCGCATGACCTCGAAGATGTCGGCATGCGGGGGCAAAGCCGGATCACGCGCCGGCTGAAAGACGCGGTCCTTCATTTTGCCGAAGGCGTCATTCGTCACCAGCGGCAGCAGGTGCGTCATGCTGAGCGGACCATTCAGCTTGTAGAGATCGGGTTCGCTGAGATGGAAAAAACTCAGCAACTGCTCACGGAAATCACGCGGGCAATCGTATTCAACTTCCAGCCGGACCGCGTCGCCGCGACTGCGCCGCCGTAGTTCCTGCTCGATGCTGCGCAGGAGGTTCTCGGCTTCCTCTTCCTCGATGTAGAGATCGCTGTTCCGCGTCACGCGGAAAGCATGCACGCCATCGAGAATCAGACCGGGAAAGAGATCCGCGATGTAGCTCTTAATCAGGTCGGCGAGGTAGATGTAATCCCACGGCTCATCTTCGCCTTTGCCCCGCGGCATCAGGATCAAACGTGGTACCACGCGCGGCACTTGCACGACCGCGTAACGCTCATCGCTGCCTTTCGCTGCGCGCGCGCGAACGAGCAGGTTGTGACTTCGATTCAGGAGCTGCGGAAAGGGATGGCTCGCATCGACCGCGAGCGGCGTGAGCATCGGAAAAACTTCCTCCTGGAAGTAACGCCGCGCCCAGGCCGCGCGCTTCGTGTTCAAGTGCGCGACGTCATGCACGCGGATGCCGTGCTTCGCGAGCTCCGGCAGAAGCTCGTCGCGCCAGAGCGCGCATTCCGTCGCGACCAACTCATGCGCCACGCGCTGGATGGCGTTGAACGTTTCTGTCGGCGTGAGGCCGTCCGGTCCGACGTCGCTCGTTTCGCTCGCGATCTGTTGCTTGATCCCTGCGACGCGAACTTCGAAGAACTCGTCGAGGTTCGAGCTGAAGATGCTGAGGAATTTGACGCGCTCGATCAGCGGCTGCGTCGGATCCTGCGCTTCCTCCAGGACGCGGCGATTGAACTCGAGCCAGCTCAGCTCGCGGTTGATGAAATTTTCCGGAGCAGAAAAGCGCGCTTCATCGCAATCGTTCTGCGGCGGGAGCTGAACGATATTCGTCGGCTCGGCGGAAGGTGACTGAGTGCGGGACGGCATCGCGAGTGAGTTCCCTACAACTCGCGTCTGCGCCGCGCAACGCCCGCCGCGTTATTCGCCGAAGATGCGACCGAAGACGCCGCGCTTTTCCTGCTTCACCGCAACCGCCGGCGGCCAGCACTCGACGATCTCGAGGGCGATGAAACGGAAGAGAGTGACGCGCGCGAATTTGAGGTCCAGCCGCAGATTTTTCGCGATCTGCGCGATGGAACGCGCGCCGTTGAACTGCGAGGCGAACTGCGCTTCGGCGACGGTGAGGCGAAGTTTTTGTACGCGCTCGAAGCCGTTCCGCGTGTAGGCAGGGATCGACGACGGATCGTAGTTCGCCCGATTTCCGAGGTCCTGATATTGGACAAAACGAAGCGTGCTCAAGGCCCAGTGATCGATGTCTTCTTCCCCCGGAACTTCAGCTGCGTACGCGGGCATCGTTTCGCTCTGCTCAAACATGAAGCGGACGCGATTAGCGCACCAAAGCTGCGCGAAGAGTTTTTGTCCGTAATGCTGCACGAGCTGGAGCGCGGGCTCGCGGATGATGAGTTCCTGGTCCGCGAGAGTGATGAATAACGGGCGGCCGGTTTCGCGCTGTTGCTGGCGTGCGTCGAGCGTTCGCTCCTGGTCGATGTTCACCAAGGTGATCGGTGCTTCCTCGCAATAAAGCTCCGGGTCGTGCGTCGTGACGAGGACGATCTGGCCGTCGCGCGCGAGCAGCTCGACGTGCTCCTTGTCCCAATAAGCGCGCAGGATGCCCGTGAGTTTTTGGTCGCCAATCGCGTGCAACGCCCAGCTCAGGCTGAAGAAGCTCGTGTCGCCGCAGAAGAAGGCGTTCTCGTTCGCAGGCGCGGACTCTGTCGCGGGCTGACTCAATCGCTCATGCTGTTGAGCGGGCGGCGCGAACGGCGAGGGATCTGACGCGAAGGAGATGTCGCCCGTTTCTGGCGCCGGGTTCGTCCAGGCCGGTGCGGGCGGCGCGGCGTTCCACCATGCGTCGTTGCCCGATCCGCCTCCAGCGGCGGCTTCGTTCACCGCAGTCTCAGCTTGTTCGGACTGCGATTGCAATGGCGCTGGAGCATTCCATTCGCTCACCGGCTCGGCCGCGAACGTCGGTCCGGGTTCCGGCACGAACTCCTGCGCTTGCGGCGCATTCCACGCCGGCATCGATCCCCAGTTTCCTTGTTCCGGTTCGGGCGCGATCTCCGGCTCCGCCTCGGCCATTGCGGTCTGCGATTGCGACGATGGCGGCGCGTCGATGCTCGCTTCTTCTGCCGGCATGAATTGCTTCACCGTCTTGAGCAGCAGCTCGGAGGTGAATGGCTTGTTCAAGGAACCGATCACGTTCGAGCTTCGCGTCGGATCGGAAGGCAAATCGGTTCCGAATCCCGACATGTAGACGACCGGCAGTTTCGCGGTCGCGTCGTTCTTGAGAAGGTGGCGAAGCACTTCGTCGCCCTTCATGTCCGGCAGGACGTAATCGAGAAGGATCAGATCCGGCGCATCCTCCGCCGCGGCGCGAAGACCTTCCTCCGCCGTGGCCGCTGCGACCGCGTCGTAATTGTCCTCGGTCAGGATCTCCTTCACGAAGTTCAAGAGCATGATGCTGTCGTCGATCACGAGGATCTTGCGACGCGTCGGCGCATGGGTTGCCGCGGCAGGCTCCGACGCGGTGCCGCGATCTTCGTCAATCTTGCGCACCGCCTCCATCAGGAGCACCTGCCAGTCGATGTCGACCGTTCGCGGCGGCTCGCCGGCACCGGAAACTTCGGAAATCATGCCGCCCTTCCAGCTGACGATTTCGTTAAAGGCATTCACGCCTTCGCGTCCAGGTGCGGTCGCATGCCGCACCTGCCCGTTATCAAAAAAGACGCGCGCCTTCTCACCGCGCGGGCCAGTGAACTCAAGCGCGGACGTTGCGCCGCTCATGCACTTCAGCTGGATGATGTCGGCGATGTGGAGATCGCTCAGCTTGCCCTGAAAGCGCTCCTCAACATCGCCCGCTGGCTGGAGCAGCGCCTCGACTAACGTGACGAAATCGCCGTGCGGAAATGGCTTTTCCAAAAAGTGAATCGCGCCGATTCCGGCCGCGCGTTCGCGTTGCTGCGCGAGATGAACCGCGGTCAGAACAATGGCGCGCGCATTCGGGTGACTGGTGCGGAGATCGTAGAGAAATTCCTGCCCCAGATCGTAGGTGGCATCAATATCGAGAACGAAAAGATCCGGCCGTTGGCTGACCACGATCTGCTGCGCTTCTTCGAGGCTGTGCGCGAGATCGACCTTCGCGTTCGGTGCGGCTTCGCGAAGCGCGGCGAGGATGGCCGTCGCCAGTTGCTCGTCCGGCGCGAGAACGAGGACTCTGCCATTAATGTCGTTCACAAATTATAAAGATGACGCGGCGATGACCATCGAGCAGACGGGTCGCAGACGTGCCTGTAGACATGCCCGCTTCTGCTTAAATGGAAAGCATTTTTTGGCTGAGGGGAAGCAGGCAGCGCGCCGACGGAGCGCTCGGCAGCGAAAAGGCCGGTCAGCGGATTGGACGCAGACCGTCAGAGCGGCAAAGCAGCCTAACGAGCGTGAACGCCCGCGCCGACGGCGTGGCCGTTATCGGTTTTAACCGTGGTCGAGCAGCTAGCCAGCGACCCGAGAACAACAACCGCAGTGACAATAGTGAGAATAGTACGCATGTGATTTTCCTTTCCGTTTCTTCCTATTCGCAAAGTCGCGCTCAAGTGATTGCCTCCGCACCCGCGAAGACGTTAGGAGGCAAACTGTTCCGCTAATCGGCGCCGGCTGATTTTGCCGCGCTCGGTCATGGGCATGGCTTCGAGAAAGAAGATCCGTTTGGGCACTTGCCAGCCGCTGAGTTGGCGGCGGCAGAAGTCGAGCAACTCGGATTGCTGCACGTGCTCGTCCGCCACGATGCAGGCGGCGACTTCTTCATTGCGCAGAGTCGAGGCGCGGCCGAACACAACAGCCTCGCGCACGCCGTCGAAGGCGAGCAACGCTGCTTCGACTTCCGCCGGGTTCACCTTTTTACCGGCGACGTTGATTACATCGGAGGCACGGCCGGCGATGCGGAAACCATCGCCGCTGCGTGCGAGGAGGTCATCCGGAACGAAGACGCCGCTGCCGAGGCGTGCTTCGTCTGGCTCGGGAAAGTAGCCATCCCCTGCCGCCGCGGAACGGACGCGGATGCGGCTCATCGCAGCATCGGGCTCGAGTAGCTCGAGATCGACGCCGCGCATCGCGCGGCCGACGAAGCCGGCTTCGACCAGCGGCGCGTCGGTGTCATAGCAAATCCCACCGCACTCGGACGAACCATAGAAGGAGTGGATCGGCTGGCCGAACTTGTCGCGAAAGCGTTGCGCGACGGAAAGCTGCAGCGGAGCGCCCGCGGAAATGCAGAGCCGTAACTGCGGCAAGCGCGGTGGCGATTCGATTTCGCAGAACGCCTGGTAAAAGACTGGCATCCCGGCAAAAACCGTCGCGCCGGTTCGCGCCAGGTCGTCGAGCACGGCGCGCGGCATGCGATCGCGACTGAGGACCAGCGGCACACCGCGAACGAGCAGCGGCATGATCAGATTGCTGAAGCCATAGGAATGCGAAACCGGGATGACGCCGAAGTTCAGATCACTCGCCGTGATCCGCATCGTGTCGCAGATCTGCTCGCAATCCGCGACGAGCTGCCCGCTGCGAAACCGGATCGCGCGTGGCGCGGCGGTTGTCCCGGAGGTGAGCTTGAGCAAAACGGGCTGGCGTTCACCCCAATCGATCGCGTCAGAAGAATGTCTCGTTAGGCGAACGCGCTCCTCGTTCTCATCTTCGATCACGGCGGCGGCGTGGCAGACCTGACACGCCACCTCGCGTTCGCGCTCCGAGATCGTGCGCTCGAGCGGCAGAACAACGACGCGTCGCCGTAAAGCTGCGAGCAACAACGCCGGCCAGCTCGGATGATTACCGATCTGAATCGCGACAACGTCGCCGGGCGCAAACGAGCCGAATAGTTCGTCGGACAACGCAAGCGCTTCGGTTTCAATCTCTGCGAAAGTCCGGAGCACCTTGCGACGCGTATTGAAGATCGCCGGCTTCGCACCGCACGCAGACCGCGTCGCATTCCACGCGGAGAGGAGAGCATCGTTCGTCTTCATGACTGGCCGGACGGCAGGGTTGCGGAAGGAAGCAGACGAGCTACTTTGTCGGCCCAAGTTTTTCCATGAAAACGGACATTCACCCTGATTATCGCGAGACCGAGATTTCCTGCGCCTGCGGAGCGGTCTACCACACCCGTTCCACCAAGCAGGACATCAAGATCGGCATCTGCGCCGCTTGCCATCCCTTCTTTACCGGCGAGCAGAAGTTCGTCGACACCGCAGGCCGCGTCGAGAAATTCGCGCGCCGCTACGGCAGCACGAAGGCGACCCGCGCGCCGAAGAAGTCTTAGCTGAGCAATAGCTGGAGCGGCGGTCACCGACCGCCGCTTTGCGTGTACAGATGGATTTCCAAGAACTCATTCAACGCAAACGCGACCGCTTCGTGGAGCTGGAGCGCGAGATCGCTGATCCTGCGCTTTTCGAGAACCGGAAACGCGCCGGCGAAGTCATGCGCGAGCACTCCGCGGTGAAGCAGATGCTCGCCTTGTGGAATGACCTCGATACTGCGCGCCGCCAGCTCGAAGACAACCGTGAGCTCGTCGCGTCCGGCGATGCTGAGCTCGCTCAAAT
>JALZAD010000301.1 GCA_030948555.1 Verrucomicrobiota bacterium
GTCATGTTGCACGAGATCATCGACGAGCTCGGGTTCCGCCACATCGAGCTCGGTCACGGCATCCGGATCTCGCTCATGCCCGGTATACAGAAGATGTTCGACTCTGGTCAGGTCACCTTCAGCAGCCTGCACAACTTCTGTCCGCTGCCGGTCGAGGTCATGCATGCCTCGCCGGACTGCTACAAGTTCTCCACCGGACGCGTGCCGGAGCGGGAACGCGCAGTGAAGCAGACTTTCCAGACGATCGATTTCGCGCAGCGCCTCGGCGCGCCGTTTGTTGTCCTCCATTGCGGACAAGTCGCGATGAACCCGATCACCGATGAGCTGATTGCGCTCGCGAAAAACGGCGAGCTTCTCTCGCGCGAATACGTGGATCGAAAAGTCGATGCAGTGAAGAAGCGCGAGGAGCGCGCGCCCGCGCACATGGCGCACGTAAAGGATTGCCTGAAGCGCATCGTGGAATACGCCGCTGCGAAAAACATTCGGCTCGGCATCGAAGGTCGTCGCGGCTACGAAGAAATGCCTAACGAACGCGAGCTGCCCGCGCTGCTCGACGAATTGAATTCACCAAACGCCGGCTACTGGCACGACTTCGGACACATTCAGATCAAAGAGAACCTCGGCTTCCTTAACCACGAAGAATGGCTGCGCACGATCGGTTCGCGCGCGCTCGGCTGTCATCTCCAGGACGTCATCTGGCCGGGCCGCGATCACCAGGAACCGTTTGCCGGTCATGTCGATCTCGGCCGGCTCGTTCCGCTGCTCGCGCCCGACTGCATCTTCGTCTGGGAGATGAGCCCGAAGATCGTTCCGGAGAAGATCCGTCGTTCCGTCGAGCTTTGGCGCCACCACTTCCCCAACCGCACATGAACCTGAAGAAGGTCCTGCTCACCAGCGCGCAGGTCGCGATTACCATCGCGCTGCTCTACTTCGTCTTTCGCGATCCGACGAAGCGCGCGCAGATGGCCACCGCGCTGCAGCTCGCGAACTACTGGTGGATGGCGCTCGGCATTGTCGCCTACCTGATTGTTGAACTCGCTGCCGCGATTCGGTGGCAAGTCCTGCTCCGCGTGCAAGGCATTCGGCTGAGCAACTCGCGGGTCGGCGCGCTCTTCCTCATCGGCATGTTTTACAACCAATTCATGCCCGGCGGGACCGGCGGCGACATCATCAAGAGCTACCTTCTGCTCAAGGAGACGCCGGACAGAAAAGCCGGCGCGCTGCTCGCCGTCATGTTCGATCGGGTCATCGGGCTCATTGCCTTGATCACCATCACCGGTGTGCTGATTTCGCTTCGCTACAATTGGCTCGCCAGCATCCCGGAAACGAAGCGCCTGCTGTGGCTTCTCATGATTGTGCTCGGGAGTTCCGTGCTCGCGCTGATCACCTCTTTCATCGTCAGCGGATTTCATCTGCTGCATCGATTGCCGCACAAGTTTCCCGGTCGCGAAAAACTGATCGAGGTCTCGGCTGCCTACCATCTCTACGCGCATCATTGGCGCGCCACGCTGGTAGCGTTCGGCATGTCGATCATCGCGCACCTCGCCACCTTCAGCACATTCCTTTGCGTCGCCTACGCGCTGCATGCGCAGGATTTGCGCAACACTCCGCCGACGAACGTTCCAGTGGTCGACTTCTTCGCCATCATGCCGATCGAGCGCACCATCTCGTCCTTGCCGATCAGCTTTGGCGGCGCGGGCTGGCGCGAGATCGTGCTTCAAATTCTCCTGCACAATCTGGCCGGCGTGCGCGAAGGCGTTGCCAACCTGATCGGCTCGCTCAGCTTCCTCATCATCCTGATCTGCTCCGTTCCCGGCGGCATCGTTTACTTCTTCTACCGACCAAGCGGCGCACAAGGTCATGTGAAGATGCGCGAGATGCGGGAAGAAGTCGCCACGCTCGAGCATGGCTTTGCCGAAGAAAAATAAGCCGGCGCCGCGACGTCCGTTCGTTGCTGCGACTTTCGCCATGACCGCGGATGGCAAAATCGCGACGCGCGAACACGCGCCGATCGACTTCACTTCCCGCGAAGACAAGATGCATCTGCTCCGTCAGCGCGCGCTGGCCGATGCGGTGCTGATCGGTCACAGCACCTTGAAGAAGGACAACGTGCGACTTGGGTTGCCAAAAGGCGAACTGCGTGAGGAACGGATCGCGCGCAGGCAAACGCCATCGCCTTTGCGCGTCGTTGTTTCGAATGAAGGCCGGATCGATCCGACGCTGAAGATTTTCCAACCAGAGATCGCGCCGATCGTGATCTTTTCCACCACCCGAATGCCGCGCGACACGCAAGAAATCCTGCGCGAAAAAGCCACGCTCCACTTGAGCGAAGCACCGGAAGTCGATCTCGCCTGGATGCTGCAGCAGCTGCGCAGCGAATACAACGTGCGGAAGCTCGAGTGCGAAGGCGGCGCCGCGCTCTTTCGTTCCCTGCTCGCGCTCGGCCTGGTCGATCAACTCAACCTCACGATCGCGCCTTACGCCTTCGGCGGCGCCAACGCACCGACCCTCACCGGCACCAGCGCGGATCTCCTCCCCGCCAGCATCCCTTGCCGCCTCGTCGACATGCGCGTTGTCGGCGAGGAATGCTTCCTCACCTATCGCCTTCGCAAACAGCGGACGGTGTAGAGGCCGGCCCCTACACCGACACGATTGGCTTCGGGCGCGGACGGCGGACCAACTCACCGCGGCAATTCGGGCAAACACTCTCGAGCTCGGAGTTACACCCGTGACAGAACGTGCACTCGAAAGTGCAGATGTAGCTCTCGTCGCCCGGCTCGATCTTCGCGCCGCATTTGTCGCAGCTCGTTTTCATTTCCAACGCCATGCGCTTACCGTCTCGAATCCCATGCACACCGGCAACTCGATCATTATGCATGCGCCCCGGCAGACGATCTTCGAGACGGCCGCGAACCTCGAGCTGTGGCCGAAAATTCTGCCGCATTATCGCTACATCCGGTACCTGGAACGGGGCGAGAACCGTAACCTTGTTGTCATGGCCGCGGTGCGTTCTGGAATTCCGATCTCGTGGACTTCGGAGCAGGTGATCGATCGCGAAAACCTCCAGGTCCGCTTCCGTCATCTGAAAGCTTTCACGAAGGGGATGGAGGTCGTTTGGACCTTCGATGAAACACCGGCCGGCGTGCTGGTGCAGATCATCCACGACATGAACTTCCGTGTCCCCGCGCTCGCACCTGTAGCGGATCAGATCATCGGCGGCTTCTTCATCCACTACGTCGCGAGTCAAACCCTCCAGCACATGAAAACGCACCTCGAGTCGCGGAGTTAAATAGCCGTATGCGAAACGGCAAAACGCGACGGGCAGTCATCACCGGCATCGGCCCGATCACTCCAATCGGCACTGGGCGCGAAGCATTTTGGCGCGGTCTGCGCGCGGAGAAGAGCGGGATTCGCCGGATCTCTAGTTTCGACACCACGCCATTCCGTGCGCATTGCGCTGGTGCGATCGACTGGGTCGAGGAAGATCATTTCCCTCCCCATCGCTTGAAGCGGCTCGATCGCTTCGCGCAATTCGCGGTCGCGTCGGCGCGGCTTGCTTTGGAAGACGCGGGCATTTCGTGGTCGCGCGAAACCCCGCAGGATCGCATCGGCGTTAGCTTCGGCACCGCGCTCGGCGGCATCGCGAACGCGGAAGATCAGCACGCTTACTTCCTGAAGAAGGGAACACGCGGCGTCAATCCGACGCTCGCTCTGCAAGTCTTCGGCGGCTCCGCGCACTCGAACATCGCGATCGAGTTTGGTTTTCGCGGCGTCGGCACCACGAACTCGAACAGCTGCGCCAGCGGCACGGTCGCGGTCGGCGAAGCGCTGCGTTACATCCGCGATGATTTCGCCGACGTGATTGTGGCCGGCGGCGCAGAAGCTCCCCTGAGTCCGCTCACCTTCGGCGCCTTCGCGATCATCAAAACGATGAGCACCTCAACGGGTGACCCGGCGCAGGCGTGCCGCCCATTCGATCTGCACCGCGACGGCT
>JALZAD010000174.1 GCA_030948555.1 Verrucomicrobiota bacterium
TTCTCGTGCGCGCGTTCAACCCCCACTCCTGCTTTCAGTGGGCGGCGAAATTCCAGCGCGTCTCCAGCGGCGAGCAGCTCGATCGCGAACAAACGCTCAGCGTTTTCGACGATCGTGCGCAGCTTCAACGCCGCAGTCATGCCCATCGAGACGTGATCTTCCTTTCCGCCGGAAGTCGGCAGATTGTCGATGCTCGCGGGGTGCGCGAGGACCTTTGCTTCGTTCAATAGCGCGACCGCGACGACATGCGGAATCATGAATCCCGACTGCATACCCGCGCGGCGCGCGAGGAATGGCGGAAGCCCTTCGCTCGTGTCGGGATTGATCAGGCGATCGGTGCGACGTTCGCTGATGCCCATCAAGTCGGTGAGTGCGATAGCGGCGTAATCGAGCGCGAGCGCGAGCGGCGCGCCGTGGAAATTGCCGCCAGATAGCACTTCGTTGCCGTCGCAGAAGACGAGCGGGTTATCCGTCGCGGAGCTGGACTCGACCCCGAGCACCTCTTCGCAATGCGCGAGCGCGCCGCGCACCGCGCCGTGGACCTGCGGCATGCAGCGCAAGCTGTAGGCGTCCTGCACGCGCGGATCATCGCGCTTGTGCGACTCCCGGATTTCGCTCTCGGCCAGAAGCGCACGCAGATGCGCGGCAGCAGCGCATTGGCCGGGATGTGGTCGCGCGCTGTGAATGCGATCGTCAAACGCGGCTGGCGTTCCTTTCAATGCCTCGAGAGTCATCGCGCCGATCACATCGGCCACGCGCGAGAGTCGCTTCGCGCGCAACAAGGCAAGACCGCCCACAGCGTGCATGGCCTGGGTTCCGTTCAACAACGCGAGGCCTTCCTTGGCTTCGAGCGTGACCGGCTTCAGACCCGCGCGCGCCAGCGCATCTGCGCTGCTTATCCTTTCGCCGCGATAGAACGCCTCGCCTTCGCCAATCAACGGGAGGGACAGATGTGCGAGCGGCGCGAGATCGCCACTCGCTCCGACTGATCCTTTCTCGGGGATGAATGGCGCGACGCCGGCGTTTAGCATTGCGACGAGCAGTTCAATGACTTCCCGGCGAATTCCGCTGAAGCCGAGCGTCAGGACATTTGCGCGGAGCAGGAGCATGGCGCGCGCTTCTGCTTCAGAGAGCGGCTGACCTACGCCACAGGCGTGGCTGCGGACAAGATTGAGCTGCAACTGCCGCAGATCGCCGCGATCGATATGGACATCGGCCAGCTTGCCGAATCCCGTGTTCACACCATAAACGACCGCGTCGCTCGCCGTGATCTCCTCGATCAGCTTACGCGACGCGTCGGTACGGTCATGCGTCGCCGAATCAATCGCAACGGCTTCGCCGTGGATCGCCACCTGCGCGATCTCGACCAGCGAGAGTGGCTGCCCGGCAATTTGCATCGGGCGATCTTAGGTGAGCGCCGCCGCCGCGCGAAATAGATTCCGCTGCGGCCGGACCGGCGTCCCGCGACAGCGAAAAAGGCCAGGCCGATATACGGCCTGGCCTTTTAGTAAAGCTATCCGGAGGTCGGACAACTAAACGGAATTATTTGGAGTAGGTGCTCGCGCTCGTTGTCGACGCGGCGGAACCCTTGTTCTGTGAGCAAGCTCCGAGGCACAACGCGGAAGCCGCGATCGCCAGAAGCACTAGTGCTTTAACAAATTTCATTCAGTAAATCGCCCCCTTTCCGAGCAAGTTGCTGCCGTCATTTAGGCAAGACCCCTTTGGTGCGCAACGCTTTTCTCGCGCTTTTTCTAGGGCGGCCAGACGACTCGTTAGCCACGATCAGGACACTCGTGCCGACCTCGACGAGATCGAAAAGCTCGGCCACATCGGCGTTTCGCATCCGGATGCAGCCATGGCTCGCGGGCGTGCCGATCGTCTCCTCGTGGTTCGTGCCGTGGATGTAGACGTAGCGGTCGCGCGTATTCGAGTTGTGCGGCTCGATCCCGTGCAGCCAGAGGATGCGCGACATGATCAGGTCCTCTTCCCGCAGCATTTCGGGCGTTAACGGGACAGGCTCGCGGCTCTTGAACGCGGTCTCGATTGGCATCGCGTCCCCGATCTTCTGCGCGATCTGAAAACGGCCGAGCGGTGTCTTCATGCTGTCCGGCTCTGAGCCCAGCCCGTAGGCCGAGGTGGAGACCGGGTAGGTGCGCTCCGTCTTGCGCCCGCGCTTCAAGGTGAGGCGCTGTTTCGGGACGGAAACGTGGATGCTCAGCGGCATTCGTTGCTTCAGCATTGAGGCGACCTACAGTGCGCTGCCTGTGCGGAAAAGCCATCACATCGCGATCGTCGGTGCGACCGGCGCAGTCGGTCAGGAACTGCTTGATGTGCTGCGTCGCCGTGATTTCCCAGTGGCCAGTCTGCGGCTGCTGGCTTCGGCGCGTTCGGCCGGAAAGACCGCGGCGTTTCGCGGTGAGCAAATTACCATCGAGGAACTTCGCGAAGATTCATTTGCCGGAACGGACATCGCGTTCTTCAGCGCGGGCGGCGACATCTCGCGGAAGTTCGTCCCGATCGCGCGCGACGCCGGCGCGGTCGTGATCGACAACTCGTCCGCCTTCCGCATGGACAACGACGTGCCGCTCGTCATTCCGGAAATCAACGGCGCCGACGCGCGGCAACATCGCGGGATCATCGCGAACCCAAACTGCACCACAGCGGTCACGTTGATGGCGCTTTATCCACTGCATCTCGCGTTCGGCGTGCGCCGGATTTTCGCCTCGAGCTACCAGGCTGTTTCGGGAACGGGCGCACGCGCAATCGCCGAACTTGAAGAGCAGGTCAACGCGCCCGAGGCAAAGCCGCAGGTCTACCCGCATCGCATTGCCTTCAACGTCCTGCCCCACGTCGACTCGTTCCTGTCGAACGGCTACACGAAAGAAGAAATGAAGATGCAAAACGAAGGGCGTCGCATCATGCATCTGCCGGATTTCCGCGCCTCAGTGACCTGCGTCCGCGTGCCGGTTTACCGCGCGCACTCCGTCGCGGTCAGTGCGGAATTCGAGCGGCCGGTTTCGCTCGAACAAGCGCGTGAAGTCCTGGCGAAAGCGCCCGGCCTCGATCTGATCGATGAACCCGGAAATTACCGTTACCCGATGCCGCTCCATGCCGCGGGCAAAGACAATTGTCAGGCGGGCCGAATCCGCGTCGACTGCGCGCTCGAGAACGGCCTCGCCTTCTGGGTGTCCGGCGATCAGCTCCTGAAAGGCGCCGCGCTCAACGCGGTGCAGATCGCCGAGCTGCTCTGATTAGTGGCCGCCCTTCTTCTCTTTCTCTTCTTTCCCAGGTTTGCCGCCGCCCTTCCCTTGTTGCTGCGGCGCTGCATTCCCGTGACCCTTCGGGCCGCCACCACCACCGTGCCGTGCAACCTGCATCTGCGGCGGCGCCTGAACGTCGTGCTTCGCTTTCCCGTGCTTCGTCTCCATCACCGGTGCGCTTTGCGCATGCTGTTGCGGCACCGCTTGTTGGTTGTGCTTCGGCTGCGCGGCGGGCGCATCCAGCTGCATCCTCTTCTCGCCACGGCCGTGCCCATTTCCCTTTGCAGTCAATGAGCTCGGCGCATCGTTTGGAATCGCCGGTCCGCCTTGCGCAGCCGCGTGCTTCCCGTGGCCCTTCGCTTTTTCCGGCGCGAGGAACTGCGGAGCCGCTGCCCCGCCGTCCTTCTTCTTCCCTTTTCCCTTCGACAACATCGCAGGATTTGTCGGCTGAACTTGCGGCGGCGGAACGTTCTTCGCGTTCTCCTTCCTGATCTTCTCCTGCAGCTTCATCTTGGCCTGCGGATCGTTCACGCCGTTCCAGCCGGTCTCGAACTTCGCGTTCTTAACCTTGCCCTTCACCTCCTTCGGCGCGGCACCCTGAGCAGCGGCCGAAATCCTCTGCGGCGACGCGACGATGAACCGATCGCCCTCCACTTTCGTGACCGCGCCCGATTGCAGCGCAGTCGCGAGATCGACATTCGCCTGCCGCTCGACCTGGAAGCGTTGGATCGGCCGGGTCGAGTACGCGCTCAGCGTCTGGTAATCCGGTCCATAATTGTAAACCGCACCATTCCGGTAAGTGATGTTGGTTACATTCACCGTCTGGTCGATGTAGCCGACGTTCTGCGACACATCGAAGATGCGCTCCCGCAAGACCGGTTCGCCGATGTAACGAACGTCCACGAAATTGTAGAACGCCGGCCCGATGTCGAAGTCGATGTCGACGGCGCCGTTGATCGCGCGTCCTTCATAGATGCGCTCGCGACCACCGCGCGGCGGCAACGGCGCCCAGCCAACGTAATCACCGCCCGTGCGCCAGGACACCCACGACGGTCCCCATTCGGTTCCGGGAACCCAGACCCAGCCGTAATCATTGAGCCGCGCCCAACGTCCATAGTGATAAGTCGCCCACCCGAAATCCTCGTAAGACACCCACGTCCAGCCGACGTCGCTGTAACCCCAATACCCGTCGGTGTAAGGCCGCCAGTTCGCGTTGCTCGCGCCCACCCCCGGCTGCCAGCAGTAGCCGTAATCGCCGGCTTCGATCCAGTTTCCGCCGCTCAGATTGTTGTAGAAGAAATCGATCGAGACATCCGCGCGCGCCTCTGCGTCATGGGCAGCGGGGATGAGGAAGGCGAACGCGACAAAGGCACAGAGAATTCGTTTCATGGGCATGATGTGGGCGAGAATTCAGACCGCGCCGGTGCGGCCGTTATTCATCTCCTCACGATTCGAAACACCGCGGACGCGCGCGTGTTTCGCACTGTTCGTTAGGCAGAATGCCTAACGCGATCGCAGGACCACGAATGAGCGCGTGCGATGCCGACAGACGGACAGCACGTGCGTGCCGTTCGCATCGAGGGCGCTCGTCACCTTCCGGTAATCCGCCACCGTTGTGACCGGCTGCTGATTCACCTCTTCGATCACATCGCCTTTGCGCAATTCGAGCGACTCGTCCGTGACGTTTGTCACGACCACGCCGCGCACACCAGACGGCAGGTCGAGCTGCCGCGCCAACTCCGGCGTCAGCTCGCCCACTTGCACACCGGCAAGCGGCGCTTCGTCCTGCAAATCCTCATCGTCCGCCGGACCCTGCGGCGTCTGCGGCGCGGGCTGCACCTGCGGCGCATTCGGATTCGGCTGGCGCGGTGCAGGGCTCGCACGAGCGGTCAGATAGTCGACCGGCTGCTCTTTGATCTCCGTGCTCACGGTCACAGGCTTTCCGTTTCGCTCCACTTCGACGTCGACCTTTTTGTTGACCTCCACTTGCGAGACCAGGCTGCGCAATTCGGGAAAGCTCTTCACTTCGCGCCCGTCAAATTTCCGGATCACATCGCCCGGTTGGATCTTCGCTTCCGCCGCCGGCGAGTTCGGCACGACGTCTTCCACGACCACCCCGTTGCTGTCCTGATCGGACTGGCCGCCTTGCAGCGGACTGCGCGTCTGGATGCCGAGATAACCGTGGATAATTCGCCCGTTCTTCAGCAGGCTCTCGAGCGCCGTTTTCACCGAGTTCGAAGGAATCGCAAAGCCGATCCCCTGCGACCCGCCGCTCCGCGAAATGATCGCGGTGTTAATCCCGACGATCTCACCTTGCAGGTTGATCAACGGGCCGCCGCTGTTGCCCGGATTGATCGC
>JALZAD010000311.1 GCA_030948555.1 Verrucomicrobiota bacterium
GCCAAGCTTTTTCCACCTGCATCATCATCACCTTCAGCAAGCGAGAGTGAGCGTCGCGCAGAGATGACGCAGCTCCGCGTCCACATCATCCGCTTCACTCACGGTGCGGGTGACCTCGTCGCGCAGGAGTTCGCGATAGCGCGCGCGCAGACGCGACAAATGACTGCGCAGGGTCTCGATCGGCATTTGCAGATCGGCGGCGATTTTTTCTTGCGTCGGCAAACCGGAGCCGCCGCACAAGAACGGCTTTAGCGTGTTGAAGAGTTGTCGCTTCGAATCCGCTACGTAATCCGCGCTGAGTCGCTGCAGCGCCCGCTCGACTAATGCGCTCGCCCAGCGTTGTTCGTACTCGCGGTCTTCATCTATCGTTGCACCGGATGATTTCGTCGCCCATCGCGTCTCAGCTTCCTGAATTTCGTCATCGAGAAGGACAAACTCATAACCGCCGCCGCGTTTCAGCGCGCGCTCACGATCCCAAACGTCGGCTATGAAGTGCTTCAACGAAGCCAGGAGAAAGGTGCGAAACTTTCCCTTCCGGCGATCGGTCTGCGCGTAGGCTTTGTTGCCAAGAAACTGGGCGAAGAAGCCCTGCACCAGATCTTGCGCGTCGTCGCGATTGTAACCGCGTCGCCGGACGAAGCTGTAGAGCGGCGGCCAGTAATCGCGACAAAGCTGTGTCAGTGCGGCGTGCGCGGCCGTGTCCTCTTTGCTCGCGCAAGCTGCGATGATGCTCCAGCGCGTCGTGCCAAAAGCTGCGCCGCCAGTCTGTAGAGTTCCCGGAACAGACTGCACAGAGCGGAGGCAATCTAGTGCCGCGTGGCTGAGCAAGCACGCCGTATGCGTTGCAGTTCACGGCAGGAACTACCGTAATAGTAATGAACCACGCGCGGGCAACTCGGTTGGTTGACAGCTCCGCGAAATCGCGGATGGTGGCCGCCCCGCAGGAGGGCAATTCATGCCCGCTCGCACTGCAAAACATATGCAACACAATCGTTCCAAACGTTACCGCGCGGCCGCCGAGCTGGTGGATCGCAACAAGGCCTATAACCTTCCCGAAGCCGTCACGACGCTGAAGAAATTCCCGGCGCCGAAGTTCGATCAGACGGTGACGATGTCATTGCGCCTGGGCGTTGATCCGAAGCAGTCCGATCAAATGGTCCGCGGCACATGCCCCCTGCCCCACGGCAGCGGTAAGCAGGTTCGCGTGCTTGTTTTCGCGGAAGGCGACGCTGCTCGCGCCGCGAAAGAAGCGGGCGCGGAATTCGTTGGGTTTAAGGATATGATCCAGAAGGCGCAGGAAGGCTTTCAGGATTTTGATGTGGCGATCGCGACGCCTGCCGCGATGGCCGAAGTGCGTAAGCTCGGCAAGGTTCTCGGACCGCGCGGGCTGATGCCGAACCCGAAGACCGGCACGGTCACGGACGACACCGCGAAAGCCGTTCGCGAAGTGAAGGCGGGCCGGGTTGAGTTCAAGCTCGATAAGAACGGCAACGTCGCAGTGCCTGTGGGGAAGCTTTCGTTTGCGGAAGATCAGCTCATCGAGAATGGCACCGCGGTTGTCGAAGCGGTTGTTCGCGCGCGGCCTGCGACGGCCAAAGGGCGCTTCGTTGAAGGGATGAGCCTGAGCGCGACGATGTCGCCGGGCATCACTGTCGATCCTTCGCCTTACCTCAGCTTCTAACCGGAGAAACCACACATGAGACCAGAAAAAGCAGATATCGTTTCGGATCTTTCCGCCAAGCTGGCGGGTTCGCAGTTCATGCTCGTGACGGATTACCAGAAGATGAAGGTGCCGCAGTTCAGCGAGCTCCGGAATCGCCTCTCGCCGGCCGGAGGCGAGATTCACGTGGTGAAGAACAGCTTTCTCAAACGCGCCATGGCAACGAGCGGATTGCCGGATGTTGGCGATCAGCTGACCGGCCAGACCGCGGTGGTCACCGGCGGCGCGGACGTGGCGCCGATCGCGAAGATTCTCAAGACTTTCGCAGCGGAATTCAAAATCGCGGCGCTGAAGGTCGGCGTGGTCGACAAGTCTGTGCTCTCGACGCAGGACGTTGAGGCGCTGGCAGAGTTGCCGCCGCGGGAAGTGCTGCTCGCGCAGCTCCTCGGCCTGCTCTTGTCGCCGATGAGCGGATTGGCGCGACTACTCAACGAGCCCGCCGCATCGCTGGCGCGCTTGCTCCAGGCGAAGAACGACAAAGAAGGCGGCGCTGCCGCCGAAGCAGCAGCTTAACAATTTAAGAATTTCGTTCGGCTCCGGCCGGGCGGGGAAACCAAACAACAACTGTCCGGATCGGCGGCTGCCGATCTTAATTCCGCGGAGGCTTCCGCGGGCGGCAATCGGAGGAAAAAACAAAATGGCAGATACGAACGCATTAGTGGACCAGCTCAGCGGATTGACCGTCTTGGAAATCGCGGGCCTGGTGAAACAGCTCGAGGAAAAATGGGGCGTCAGCGCAGCGGCTCCGGTCGCAGCCGCAGCTCCAGCAGCAGGCGGCGGTGGCGCGGCAGCTCCCGCAGCTGAAGAGAAGACGACATTCGACGTCATCCTGACCGAGATGGGCGCGAACAAGATCGGAGTCATCAAGGAAGTGCGCGGCGCAGTTCCGGGACTCGGGTTGGCTGAAGCGAAGGCTTTGGTCGAAGGCGCTCCCAAGACTCTGAAGGAAGGCGTGACGAAGGCAGAGGCCGAAGAGATCAAAAAGAAGATCGAAGCGGCAGGCGCCAAGGTCGAGATCAAGTAACCAACCTTTTCGCAAACCGCGGCGCGCAGGGATGACTCCCCGCGCGCCGTTTTGCTGTACGCGCAGCGCCGCTGGCGCATTCGCAGCCCGTGCACAGACTCACCACGCGTGCTCCGAAAGCACGCGTGTGCACACCCAGCCGGAACGAGCGACCCGGCTACGCAGAGACTGAAGTGCGCGCGACTACGACTTGTAACGCAGACGCTTCTTGTGGCGATTCTCCTTCATGCGCTTGCGGCGCTTATGCTTGGAGATTTTCGCCTTCCGGCGCTTCTTCAGTGATCCCATACGTGTCTTTGCTTCCGCGGAAAAGCGGAGCGCAATGCAAGCATCGGATGCACGTCACCGCAACTGACTTCTTCAGATCGCGCTGAGTAAAAGATCGACGTGTTCCTCCGGCTTCACCTTCCGGAAGATCTTCGCAATCCGACCTTCGGCATCGATGACGAAGGTGCTGCGTTCGGCGCCCATGTATTTCTTGCCGTACATGCTCTTCTCAACCCATACGCCGTAGGCTTCGACGATCTTCTTATCGACATCGGCGAGCAGCGGAAAGGGCAGCTGATGTTTCGCGATGAACTTCTCGTGGCTCTTGGCCGAATCGACGCTCACACCGAAGATCTCGCCGCGGCTTTCGAGGTCGCTCCACGCGTCACGCATTGCGCACGCCTGCGTTGTGCAGCCGGGCGTGTCGTCCTTCGGATAGAAATACAGCACGACTGGTTTGCCGCGCAGATCGCCTGATGAGACCTCGCGGCCAGCGCCGTACTTGCCACCAACTGCTTCGGCACGGAAGTCCGGTGCCGGGTCACCAATGTTGAGTTCAGCAGGCATGGCGGACGATCATTTCTCCAGGGCGATAATCAACACACCGACTGCGCAAAGCAGCGCCCCGATCAGACCGCTTTCGTAACGCTCGAGTGCGCCAAGTTTTATCCGCTGCACGCCCGCGAGCGTCAGCGACGTAAACAAAATCATGCCCGCGACCGTTCCGCCGGAGAGGATAGCGGTTAGCAACGCGAACCCGACCCAGCCATATTGCACGCCCGAGGCATAAATCGGGAGGAACGCTTCGCACGGCGAGAAGGTCAGCAGCATCAGCAGGTTGACGATCGCGGCGCGATCCGAGGCCGCAGAGTGCCGCGCACCGATCGCAGCCGTCGCGTGGTGCTCATGATGTTCGAGTTCGCCCACGTGCACGTGATCGTGCCCGCAAAAGAGATGATGATGCGCGTGACCTTTGCCCCTCCACTGCCGGTATAGATAGAAGCCGCCGAGGAGCCACAAGGCCGCGCCAGCCATCCAGGGAAACCACGCCCCGATGCTCTTGTTTACCGCGATGCCGAACCAGGCGATCAGCGCGCCGAGGAGTGCGGTGACGAGAACGTGTCCAGTCCCGGCCAGCGCAGTGACAGCGAGAGTCTTGGCATGGGTCCAATGTTGCGCACGCGCGGCGAGCACGAACGGCAGCCAGTGGGTCGGGATTGCCGCATGAAAGAATGCGACCCCGAATCCGGTGAGCGCAATGGTGGTAAGGACGGCGTCATTCATTGCGGCAAGCGCGAGCTTTAACGCGCACGACGGCGGCCATCAACGACCAATCGCTGCTCATCTCGGGCTGGCGGGATTCGAACCCGCGGCCTCTTCGTCCCGAACGAAGCGCTCTACCAAGCTGAGCCACAGCCCGTCATGAAGCGC
>JALZAD010000327.1 GCA_030948555.1 Verrucomicrobiota bacterium
GGTCCGTAAAGCCGCTCGCTCGTCACCTCGACGATCCAATCCATGCCGAGCTCCGCGAGCATCGGCGCTTTCATCCAAGTCGCTCCGTCACTCGAAAGCGAATCGTGCGGCGCGACCTGCGCCGAGCCCGCCCAGACCGCAAGTTGCTCGAAATGGAGCGGACCGAAGATAGTGCCGTCGTCGTGCTTCCGCAGGAACCACTGCTGGCCGGCGGCGTTCTCCATTACTCGTTAGGCGAAGCGCTGCTCGAGGGCGCGGGCGAAGTGCCGGCGTTTGGAATCATGATCGTCTGCCCGATCTGAAGCGCGCGATCGTTCTCGATGTGATTGAACTTCTGCAGGTCCTGCACGCCGACTTTGTTCGCCTTTGCAATGGAGGTCAGCGTCTCGCCTTTGGTCACGACGTGCGCGTTCCCAGCCTGTGCTGCGGGTTGCGCGGGAGCCGCCGTCGCTGCCGTCCCGCTGCTCGCGGATGGCGTCGGCGTTGTCTCACCAATAATGACGCCGGGGCGTTGATTCGCGATCTGTTGCTCGAGCTTCAGGAGTTGTTGCGAAAGGGCATCGAGCTTCAGGTTCTGCTCGTCGATCTTCTTGTTCAGCGCGTCGAGTTGCTCGCCCGTTTTGTCGCCCCCGCCGGAGGTGGAAGTTTGCGCGGAAAGAGGAACGGTCGTCGCGGCGATCAGGAGCGCGACGCGCAGGAGGAACAGCTTCATCGCGGGCACGTTTGCATCGAGCACGGAACGAGGCAAGCCGCGTCGAGCCGGGCGGCCGCCGGCTTGCGTTTCAGCTCGAATGTTCGTACGCTTTCGGCATGCCAGAGCGTCTTGAAAAGCCGACGGTGCCATGGGGGCCAAAGCAGGGCGGCGATGATGGCGGACCGAAGGCGCCGGACATCTCGCGCCCCGACACGCGCGACCTGCTGAAGAAGATGCGCAAGGTTGATCCGAATCAATCGAAGCGCTACCGCCAGCGCACCGGCCAGTAATGGAGCGGCCGTTTGCGGCGCCCGCCGAGCACTCGTTAGGCGCGGTGGATGACTTCGTCACCATCCTGCGTCGACGTGGTGCCATCAGCGCGATTGCGCCCATGGAAGCGGCGCCAAATGCGATCGCGGTGCCGCAGACGCAGGCCACGACGATCCTCGCCTTCAAGTTCGCCGGCGGTGTGCTCGTGGCCGGCGATCGTCGCGCCACCGCGGGCAACATCGTCGTTTACGACCGCGCGGATAAGGTGCTCGAAATCGATCGCCACTCGATCATGGCGATTGCAGGAGTTCCCGCGACCGCCTGGGAAATGGCACGCGTGCTCGAGCATTCCTTTCAGTTCTTCCGCCGCACGCAGCTCCAGGAAATGAGCGTCGATGGGAAGGTGCGCGCACTCTCCAAATTGCTGCGCGACAACTTCGGCTTCGTCATGCAGGGCGTCGGTATTGTGGTGCCGATCTTCGCGACCTACGACGCGAGCGCGACGCCGTCCGCCCGTCTCTATTTCTACGACGCGATGGGCGCGAACTTCGAAGTGGCGGAGTACGCCGCGACCGGCTCCGGCTCACCCGCAGTGCGCGGCGTTTTGTATCACCAGAACACCTGGGGGCCGAAGCCGCTTGCCGAGTTGGAAGAAGATGACGCCGTGCAACTCGCCTTGCGCGCGCTCGACACCGCGGCTGAGTCCGACACCGCGACCGGCGGCGTCGATCGGAACGGCAAGATCTTTCCGGTGATAAAAATCGTTTCGCGCGAAGGCATCAACACGCTGCCTGACGAACGGATCGCCGCGATCTTCAAAAGCGGTGTCGCCTCGCGATGATCGACGAGCCGTATCGTTGGGTCGAAGCGGTCGCGAATCGTCGCGATTACATCGAGACGCAACTCGCGGGCGGAAGTCCGATCGCGGCGCTCGGCTGCGCCGATGGAATCGTGTTCGTCACGCGCGGCTCGATGCGGCAGAAGCTCTTCGAAATTTATGATCGCATCGCGATGGGCGCGATCGGTCATCCGGGCGATATCGAGCGGCTGCGGATGGCGGCCATTGAACTCGCCAGCACGGAAGGTTTCACGCGCTCGGCGGCAGATGTTTCGTTGCGCCGGCTCGCCTATTACTCGCTGAGCCCGATGCTGAAGGCGGCGTTCGAGCAGATCTACGGCGCGCCATTTCTGGCGCGGATGCTGTTCGCGGAAATCGGAGATCAGCCGGCCAATGACCTGATCATGCGTATCGAATACGACGGCGCGATCGCGACGAATGGCTCGTTCAATTCCGATGCGCGGCAGGACTTCGGAGTGTTGAGCGGGTCCAATGAATCAGCCGATCTGATGGAGTCGTTCCTTCGCACTGAGCATGATTCCGCAGCTTCTCTGAAGACGACGCTGCGCACTGCGATTAACGCGTGGACGATCGGCAACATGGCGCTCGGTGAAAGCGGCGCGCGTACGTTGCCCGAACAGAGCGCGCTCGACGCGGAACGCGAGAAGCAGGCGACAGTGGGTGAAATCGAAGCGGCGCTTCTCGAGCGGAACGCGCGCACTGCGATTCGTTATCGGGCGCTGACGCGCGACGAAATCGCGGCTGCGCTAAGTGCGTAGCGCTGCCATGCCGAGCTACTCGCGGCAAACCGTTCAGCAGGGCATCGCCTGGGGCGGACTGATCCTGGTCGTGCTCTCGCTCGTTTGCCTGGAGCTGCTTCCGCGGGTTGATCGCCCGGTCGCGCCAGCGAAGACACCGAGCGGCAGGTCGATCGCGCGCGTCGTAATCGATGCGGGTCACGGCGGAAAAGATTCCGGCGCAATCCGGAATGGCGTGCTTGAAAAAGATCTGACGCTCGACGTTGCGGTGCGGTTGCAACGTCGTCTGCAGGCGAGCGGCGTTGCCACGATCATGACCCGCAGCGGGGATGAATGGATTTCGCTCGCGGGCCGCGCCGCGACCGCCAATCACGAGCAGGATTGCCTCTTCGTCAGCATCCATTTCGACGAAGGAAATCGCTCTGCCGCGACCGGCGTGCAGACGTTCTACGCGGCACATCAAATCCAGAACTCCTCCTGGCCGGCCTGGTTGCCGTTCCTCCAGGCGATCTCCGGCGAAGCGCCGAACCTGAAGAGCCAGAGTCTCGCCGGATTTGTGCAGGACTCGTTAGTCGCGAAGACGCAGGCCTTCAATCGCGGGACGAAAGCGGAGCAGTTCTACGTGGTCGCGAACGTGCGCCATCCCGCGGTGCTGATCGAGGGCGGATTCCTGACCAACAACGACGACATCGGGAAGCTTGCGACCGAGACGTATCGCGAGCAACTGGCGGGCGCAATTGCCGACGGCGTGTTGCGGTATTGTGCGCTCTCGCGCGAACAAGCGGGGACCCTCGCGCTGCAGAGCGGGACGTCTGAATAGAGCATGCGGGAGGGCGTCCAAGCGAAACGAATGAAGATGCGATCGGTCGTGATCTGCGCAGCGATGTACGTGCTCGTCGCAGCGAACGCACTGGCCGATGCGTCGATCGCGTCGGTGCAACAAAAGCTGAAAGATAACGGCTTCTACTACGGCGCAATCAGCGGCCAGAAAGATGCCGACACGACAGCGGCAATTCGGCGCTATCAGATCCGCAACGGACTCAAAGTCACCGGCGATCTAAACCCGGAGACCCAGAAGTCGTTAGGCATGAAAGGCTCGCCGGTTGCACCTGCGCCATCAGCCACGCCGGCGCGTTTCGCGACTCCGCCGCCGGCTGCACCGCGTCCTTCCGTCGCTCCGCAAACAACTGACCTGCGCGATCCGACGCCGCCGATCAAATATGCACCTGGTCCGCGCGGGATCGCGCCCGAGATGAGCGGAGTCTTCGATGGCACGCCATACGAAGTCGCGCCGCCGGATTTGCAACGAAGGGTGCTGGTCGGCGCGCAAACACTGCTGGCGAGGCGCGGCTATTACCGCGGCGCGACCGACGGCGTTTATGGCCCGGGCATGTCGTTCGCGCTGCGCGCATTTCAGACGCGCTTCGAGCTCGAACCGAATGGCCGTCTCGATCTACAGACGCTCGGCGCGCTCGGTTTGTTGCCCGGCCAACAGGCGCCGGGCGTGACCGCGCCGCGCCGCCGCTCGATCTCGCGCCCGCGGATGATGACGCCCGGCGGCGAACCGGTCTACGAGCCGCGTTAACGAACGACTCGTTAGGGCTTCGCGCTCTCGAACTGCACCGATTGCAGCTCGGCAAAAACGTTGCCAAGAAAGATCTGCCCCTCGATGCGGAGGAGAAGTCGATCGGAGTCGTTCGAGATCCAAACCGTCGCGCGTTTGAATTTCTTATGCGGCTTCAGGGTGTGGTCGTCGGCGATTTTACTCAGCTTCACGTCGAGCTTGATCGCGTCGTAGGACCCCGCCGGAACATTGACGTGCTCGCGGCCGAGGACTGTGAGCGTGCAAAGGTAAGGTGAGCGCGCGGGGAAGACGACGATCCGCTCGACGCTCCCCTGCTCGAGCGGCTTGGAGCGCAGGTAGAGCAACGCCGAGTTGAGGCTCATGACATTCGGAAACTCAAACGCGCGGTCGGACGTCTTCGTCTTTCCGTCCTTCTGCTCAATGCGATGCGCGCTGACTTGATCCGCCGTGTAAGTGGCCTCGGTATCGAACTGCTTCGAACGCCGGTTCTCCACTTCCTTGACGCGAATCGGGCGGAGCGTACGCGCATCGGCTGCGCTGTAGTGCTGCACAGCGAACTGAAGAAGGCCGCGCGCGAAGCCAACCGTTTCCGCACTGCCTTCGAGAACGAGTTGATCATCGACGCGGTGGAAGTGCAGTTGCGCGGTCGCGACCGTGCCGCCATTCCAACCGAACCCGTACTGCGCACGCGCGGCGCGCATCTCCGGGAAGTTACCCGGCGCGTATGGAGGAACCGTCTCTTCCCAGCCAGCCGCAAATGAACTCGCCACCGCAGCCGCGACGGCGAGCGCGGCACAAGTCCGACGGAAAATGGAAGGAAGGAACGACATCGCAATGGTTCCTTTGATTCGAGAGAAGGGCGACGACATGCCCTAAAAAAGAAACACACGCGGGACGCCCCGCGTGTGTTCCAGGACAGAATTGTCGGTTCGGCTACGGCTTCTTCGGGCTCGCCGCTGGCGAGGCCGCCGCAGCAGCGGGAGATGAAGTCGTGGTCGCGGTGCCAGTGTCGGACGCGCGGCCCGGCTTGTTCAAAACGGTGATGACATCGTTCGTGAACTCAACGTTATCGCGCGAATACATGAGGAGCGGAACGCCGTTAAGGCTCATGCCCGACTTGTCGAACACGAGGTCGAGGTTGTTCGCCTTCACCTTGTCCATCACGACGTCGGTGATTTCCTTCACGATGCCTTCGCGCATGCGGAGCGCCTGTTCCTGCAACTGACGCTCGCGGGTCTGGCGGAATTCGTTGATCTCGCGCTCCATGTTCTTGATGTTCGCGATCTTCTCATCGCGCTCTTTCGCCTTCTGCGACTTGGCGTCCGCGCTGAGAGCGGGAGCTTCGAGCTGCTGGTTAAGTTTATTGATCTCGTCGAGCGCCTTCTTGTAGTTCTCCGCGCGATCGTCGTACTCCTTCTTCGCCGCGTTCTTGGCCTCATTGATCTTGGCCTCGGCGTCCTTCGTCTTGTTGTATTCCTTGAACGCGCGGTTCATGTCGACGGTGCCGATTTTCATTCCCTGCGCGTAGCTAACGACCGGTGCGGAAAGCAGCGCAAGAAGGGCAAAGGAGAGGAGCTTTTTCATAGTAAAATAAGGAGGCGTAATCTGGAGAGGGAATAGACCCTGTCGACTACAAACTGTTCAAAATTGGTAGCCAACGTTGAAGTTGAACCGGCCTCCGCCACGCGTCCCCGCCTTCTGCAATGGAATGCCGTAATCGATCCGGATCGGGCCGATCGGAAGATCGAGACGCAAGCCGATACCGGTGTCCGAGGCGATGTTGTCGAAGTTATAATCGAACGCACCCGCGTTGACCAAACCGGTGTCGTAGAAGACCGCGCCGCGGACCTTCTCGACGATAGGAAACGTCAGCTCAGCGGTCGCGCGCGCCATCGAACGGCCGCCGATCGGCTCGCCCTTCACATCGCGCGGCGCGACATCGCGGAACGCGAAACCACGCAGGCTGTTCGCACCGCCGAGGAAGAGACGGTCGAAGATCGGGACGCGATCGCCGTTACCCCAAGTGTCGACGCCCTGGATCTCGCCGTTGATGAGGAAGATGAAATCGTAGGGCAAGTGGAAGTACTGGGATCCTTCGAGGTCGAAGCCGTAGGTCTGCGTGTTGCCGCCGAGGAAACCACCGGCGACGTAGGGCGTGAAGACGAAGCGCTGCCCCTTATGGGAGAGGAACGGGTTGTCGCGTGAATCGTAGACAAGGCTCGGCGTAATCACGCTCTTCGTGCGCGAGCCGCCCTCGATCTGAAGAAGCGATGATGCGTTCGTCGCGACATTGTAGATGTCGATATCCTCGAGCCGGTATTCGAAGCTCGCATAAAGGAAGCGGGTGATCGGCTTCCGCACCGTGATGGAGAAGCCGAAATTCCGCTGATCGTAGAGCGTGCTGAGGAAGTTTGCCTCGCGGTAAAACGCTTCGCCCCCGAGCGAGATCGGGCGGTCGAGGAAGTAAGGCTCGGTCAGGCCGACAACGACGTCTTTACGCTGCGAACCAAACTGGATGCGCGCGCGAAACTTCTGGCCGGCGCCGGTGAAGGTCGGCCAGTTCATAAGGTCGAAGTTGCCCTGGGTCAGCTCAACGAAACCGATGACGTTGTCGATCGTGCTGAAGCCGGCGCCGAAGTTTAGCGAGCCGGTGCGCTTCTCCTCTACCTGAACGGTAAGATCCTTCCGACCGGCGACACCCGTCTCTTCCGGGAACGTCTCGACCCGTGAGAAGTAGCCAAGGTTATCGAGGCGCTTCTTGCTCGTCTCGACACGCGTCGTCGAATAGATGTCGCCCGGCGCGATCAGGATTTCACGACGGATGACTTTGTCCTTCGTGCGGGTGTTGCCGACGATGTTGATTCGCTGGACGAACGACTTCGATCCTTCCTCGATGTTGAAGAGCAGGTCGATCTTGCCGGCGCCGCTCGGCGTTCCGCGCGGTTGCACGTTGAGGTCGACGTAGCCACCGCTGCCGTAGGCGTCGGCGATTCTCTTCGCGTCGTCGCGGATCGCCTTGGGCGAGTAGAGATCGCCTTCCTTCATCGTTACAAGCTGACGCACCTTCTCGGCCGGCGCGGCTTTTGAGCCCTTGATGGAAATTTTTCCTACGCGGTAGCGCTGCCCTTCCACGATCGGAATCACGAGCATGAGCCGGTTGTTGATCCGCTCACGACGAACCGGCTGCACCTCCGCGTCGACGTAACCCTGGTTCTGATAGTACTCGCGGATCGCGTCGACATCCTGCTGGAGCTGCGCCTCATCGAGCCGCCCGGACTTATCGAGGAACGAGATCAACGTCCGTCCCTTCGTCTTCATCTGTTTGCGCAGCTTGTAATCGCTGACGTGCGCATTGC
>JALZAD010000180.1 GCA_030948555.1 Verrucomicrobiota bacterium
ATCGATCGGCGCGATCGCGCTCGATCCGAAGAACTCGAAGAACGTCTGGGTTGGCAGCGGCGAAGCGTGGACGCGCAACAGCGTGTCGATCGGCAATGGCGTTTACCGCTCGATGGACGGCGGCGAGACATGGACGCGCGCCGGTCTGCCAGCATCTGAACGCATCGCGAAAATACTCGTTAGTCCGACGAACGGTGAGACCGCTTACGTCGCTGTGCCGGGGCCGTTGTGGAGCGACTCGACTGAGCGTGGTCTCTACAAGACGACCGACGGTGGCCACACTTGGAACCAGATCTTGAAGGGCGCGAATCTTTCGACCGGTTGCTCCGGCATTGCGATGGATCCGGCGAACCCGGATGTGCTCTTCGCGACCATGTGGGATTTCCGGCGCAAGGGTTGGACGTTCCGCTCCGGCGGCGATGGTCCTGATGCGCCGTCCGGCAGCGGGCTTTTCCGTTCCGCGGATGGCGGTGCGACGTGGACGGAAGTCACACCGGACGCGAACAAGGGCTTTGGCAAAAAGCCGTACGGCCGACTCGCCGTTGCGATCGCGCCTTCCAACGCGCAGCGCGTCTATTGCTTCGTCGAATCGACCGACAGCGCCCTCTTCGTTTCCGATGACGGCGGCGCGACGTGGGACAAGCGCGACAAGAGTACCTGGATGGTCTGGCGTCCGTTCTATTTCGCGAACCTGATCGTTGATCCCAAAAATCCCGATCGCCTTTTCAAGACCGATGGCGCGCTGATCATGAGCGACGACGCGGGGAAGAGCTTCGCGACCATCGGCGGCTTCAACGGTGCGCACGGCGACGTGCACGATGTCTGGATTGATCCGACGAACTCGCAGACCGTCTACAACGGCGACGACGGCGGGCTCTGGTATTCCTACAACGGCGGCAGCAAATGGTGGCACGCGCAGAACCTGCCCATCTCGCAGTTCTATCACGTGAGCGTGGATGACGCGGATCCGTATCGCGTCTACGGCGGTTTGCAGGACAACAGCTCGTGGGTCGGCGAGTCGCAATACCCCGGCGGGATCAACAACGCGCAATGGGAAAATATGTACGGCGGCGACGGCTTCTGGATGTTCCCCGATCCGTCGGATGGAGATTACCTCTTCGCTGAATACCAGGGCGGCAACATCGCGCGTGTGAATCGCAAGACGCACGAGCAGCGGAACATTCAGCCGACGCCGAACTACAAGGAGAAGCTGCGATGGAACTGGAACACGCCGATCGCGCTCTCGCCTAATGAGAAGGGCACGATCTACATCGGCGCGCAGTTTCTCTTCCGCTCGCGCAACCAGGGGCAGACGTGGGACCGCATCTCGCCGGACCTGACGACGAACGATCCCGAGAAGCAGAAGCAGGAACAATCGGGCGGGGTGACGATAGATAACTCGTCCGCGGAAATGCACACCACGATCTACTCGATCAGCGAGTCGCCGAAGGACAAGAACGTGATCTGGGTCGGTACGGATGATGGCAATGTGCAGGTCACGCGCGATGGCGGAAAGACGTGGACGAACACGATCGCGAACGTGCCGAACCTGCCGCCCAATTCATGGGTGAGCTGGGTGCAGGCGAGCAACTTCCAGCCGGGCACCGCTTACGCCACGTTCGACCGGCACACCTATGGCGATATGACCGCGTATTGCTATAAGACGACCGACTTCGGCAAGACGTGGCAACCACTCGTTAGTCCGCAGGAACTGAGCGGTGTGCAGGGTTATGCGCACGTGATCAAGGAAGATCTCGTGAGGCCGGACCTGCTCTTCCTCGGCACTGAATTCGGGCTCTGGATTTCCGTCGATGGCGGCAAGCAATGGGCGCAGTTCAAGGGCAACCGCTTCCCCGCGGTCGCGGTGCGCGATGTGGCGATTCAGCCGCGCGACAACGAGCTCGTGCTCGCCACGCATGGGCGCGGGATTTGGATTGTGGACGACATCACGCCGCTGCGTGCGCTCACGCCGGAAGTCATGTCGCAGGAGGTGGCGTTCGTGGAAGCGAAGCCGCAACAGCAGCGCATTCAGGGGAATGGCGGCTGGGCGAATGGCGCGGCTGTCTTCACCGGCGACAATCCGCCCGATGGCGCGAGCATCATGTACTACCAGCGTTCACGTCATCTTTACGGCAAGCTCAAGATCGAGGTGCTCGATCCGA
>JALZAD010000334.1 GCA_030948555.1 Verrucomicrobiota bacterium
GCACGCAGCAGCTCGAGCGATTGCGCGCGCGTCTTGCCTTTCAGCTTCGTCGTCATCATCGACGCGGACGCCTGGCTGATCGCGCAGCCCTGGCCGCTGAATTTCAGCTCCGCAATTTCATCCTCCGCCCCGAACTTCATCCCGAGGTGAATCTCGTCACCGCAGGAAGGATTATCGCCATGCGCGGTGACCGCCGCATCAGCGAGCTCGCCGAAATTCCGCGGTCGTCTGGAGTGATCGAAGATCACTTCCTGATAGAGCTCGGTGAGATCGACGTTCATGCAAAAAAGCGCACTGCCTCGCGCAGGATTTCCATCATGCGATCGACTTCATCCTTTGTGTTGTAGAAGTAGAAACTCGCCCGTGTCGTGCCCGGCACGCCGAGCTTTTTCATCAGCGGCTGGTTGCAATGATGCCCACCGCGCAAGGCAAGTCCCTGCTGGTCTGCGAAGGTCGTGAGGTCGTGCGGATGCACGCGCTCCATGACGAATCCAGCGATCGCGCCGCGTTCTCCTTCCGGGCCGAAAACGCGCACGCCGCCGAGTTCGCGCAGCTGCTCGATCGCGTACTCTGTGAGCTGCGCGTCGTGCTGGAAAATGGCCGCTCGGCCGATGCTTTCGAGGTAATCGATCGCCGCCGCGAGTCCGATCGCTCCCGCGATGTTCGGCGTGCCTGCTTCGAATCGATGCGGCGCACGTTTGTAGGTGCTGCGCTCCAGCGCTACGCTCACGATCATCTCCCCGCCGCCGTGCCACGGTGGCATTGACTCGAGGACTTCGGCGCGTCCGTAGAGCGCGCCGCTTCCTGTCGGCGCACACATCTTGTGTCCCGAAAAGGCGAGGAAATCGCAGCCGATTTCCTGCACGTCGAGCGGCAGGTGCCCCGCACTTTGCGCTGCATCGACCAGCGTCAGTGCGCCGACCCCACGTGCCTTCGCGCAAAGCTCGGTGACGGGATTGATCGTACCTAACGAGTTTGAAACGTGCGTGAAGGCAAAGAGTTTCACCTCAGTCGTCAGCAAGCTGTCGAGCTGCTCGAGCGCGAGGGTGCCGTTTGCGTTCACCGGAACAAAGCGCAAGCGCGCGCCGGTGCGTTCGGCAAGCAATTGCCAGGGCACGAGATTGCTGTGGTGCTCCATCTCGGTCAGCAAAAGGACGTCGCCTTCGCGCACATACTTCGCACCCCAAGTCTGCGCGACGAGGTTGATGCTCTCCGTCGTTCCGCGCGTGAAGACGATCTCGTCCGCGCTTTTTGCGCCGATGTAATCCGCCACCCGCGCACGCGCATTCTCGTAAGCCTCCGTCGCGCGCGAGCTCAGCTCATGCAGCCCGCGATGCACGTTCGCGTTGTCGTGTTCATAATATTGCCGCAGCGCATCGAGCACCGCGCGCGGCTTCTGTGTTGTGGCCGCACTGTCGAAGTAGATCAGCGGCTTGCCGTGAACCTGTTGATCGAGGATCGGGAACTCCGCCCGGATCGCAGCCCAGTCGATCTCGCGTTTCGCCACATCGTGCATGGCTGAATCTGCGCCTCGCCCGCCCCGCTGCCAAGCCCCCCGCTCGGGACTTGCGCGGACTAACGAGTTGGCGCTTCTTGTCGGGTGATCCCAAAAGACCACGTCTTCACGCTCGGGATCGAGGAAGAGTTTGCGATCGTCGATCCGCAGACCCGCGAGCTGCGTTCGCACATTCAGGAAATCCTCGAGGGCGGCAAGCTCACGCTCAAAGAGCAGATCAAGCCCGAGATGCACCAGAGCGTGGTCGAGCTCGGGACGGAAATCTGCCAGTCCATCGTCGATGCACGGACGCATGTCGTGCAATTGCGCAGCCACCTCGCGCGCTTGGCGAACAAGGGCGGAACGCGCATCGCCTCCGCCGGGACACATCCGTTTTCACACTGGAACGAGCAGCTCATCACGGAGGGCGAGCGTTACAAGGAGATCGTGAAAGACATGCAGCAGGTCGCGCGGGCGAACCTGATCTTCGGCTTGCATGTTCACGTCGGAATCCCCAACCGCGAGATGGCGATCCACGTCATGAACCAGGCGCGCTATTTCCTGCCGCACATCTACGCGCTCTCGACCAATTCGCCCTTTTGGATCGGCCGCAACACCGGCTTCAAAGGCTATCGCCTGAAAGTGTTCGAGCGTTTCCCGCGCACCGGCATTCCCGACGCCTTTGAAGGGCTGTCCGAGTACGACGATTACCTCAAGCTGCTCATCCGGACCAACTGCATCGATAACGCGAAGAAGATCTGGTGGGACATCCGCCTGCATCCGTTCTTCGACACGCTTGAAATCCGCATCTGCGATGCGCAATCGCGCGTTGATGACACGCTCGCGATGGCCGCGTTGATCCAGGCCGTCATCGTGCGTCTACACAAACTACAGCGCGAAAATCTTTCCTTCCGCATCTATCGCCGGCGTCTGATCGATGAGAATCGCTGGCGTGCGGCGCGTTACGGACTCGAAGGAAAGCTGATCGATTTCGGCCGCGAATCAGAAGTCGAGACGCGGCGGCTGGTGCACGAAATTCTCGAGTTCGTGGCCAGCGAAATCGACGAGCTCGGCATCGGCCGCGAGATCGAGCACGTCGAGCGCATCCTCAAGGAGGGAACGGGCTCGGATCGCCAGCTCGACGTTTGGGCGAAGACGCGCGACATGCGCGAAGTGGTCGATCAGATCGTGCGCGAGACCTACGAAGGTCTCGACCTCAGCGACGCCGAGGCGAGTCCTGCGGCGACCGCATAGGCTTGCGCGATCTCCGTTCGCTTCGTCGAGAACATGTCACCGGCGGGGGAACTCGCCGCATCATCCAACGCGATTTGTTCGGCCGCTGCCGCGCGACTTTGGAGCGGCTAATCAGGGGCGCCGGAGCGATTGCTCAGGTGCCGTTCTCAGGCAATCGTAGCCCCTTCGCATCATGCCAGACCGACTCTCCACCGATACGATCGACGCCGAACTCGCACCCGGAGCGCGGAACGCGATTCGCGATTGCCTGCGGGTGAAGCCGGAAGAGCGCGTCACCATCATTACGGACGAGGAAACGTCCGAGATCGCGGCGGCGTTGCAGGCGGAGATCGAGGAAGTCGGCGCGGAACACGCGGTCTTCGTCCTCGAGAACTATGCGCCGCGTCCGCTTACTGGAATGCCGCAGATCATCCTCGATGACCTCGCCACGTCGCAGGTCAGTATTTTTTGCGCACAAACGCAGCGCGGCGAGCTCGGGTCACGGATTCAGATGACCTCAGTCGTGAACAAGCATCGGCTGCGTCACGGCCACATGGTCAACATCACGCGCCAGATCATGCTGGAAGGCATGCGGGCGAATTTCCTCGAAGTGGACAAGCTGAGTCAGCGGCTGGTGGAAAAGGCGCGGATGAGTCAGCGCGTGATTTGCCGCACCCCGGCCGGAACGGATTACGTCGCGGAGATTTCGCCGACCCTGAAGTGGCTGAAGACGAGCGGCATTATCACCCGCGACAAATGGGGCAACCTGCCGGGCGGCGAGATCTTCACCTCGCCCTTCAACAGCAACGGCGTGTTCGTCGTGGACGGAGTGGTGGGTGATTATCTCTGCGCGAAGTACGGCGACATCAAAGCGACGCCGCTCACGATCGAGATCGTCGATAACCGGATCACTTCCCTCGCCTGCGAGAACAAGGAGCTGCTCGAAGAATTCCGCGCCTACACCTCGACGGACGAGAACAGCAACCGCGTTGGTGAATTCGCTGTCGGGACGAACACCGCCTGCACGGACATCATCGGGAACATTCTGCAGGACGAAAAGATTCCCGGCATTCACATCGCGTTCGGTCATCCCTACGCCGAGCACACCGGGCAGACCTGGCTCTCGAAAACGCACATCGACTGCGTCGGCCGCGACTTCGACATCTGGTTCGATGACGAACAGGTGATGGCGCACGGCAAGTTCCTGATCTAGCGCTTCGCTCCGCTAGTCATCTCGAGCACAGCGTAGCGAAGTCGAGAGACCCGTTCGCAGTATCACTCGTTAGGCAACGGGGTTCCTCGACTCCGCGGCGCTGTGCTCGGAATGACGGCAAGGGCCAAACAAAAAGGAGGCAACGCGCGCCAGATTCTCTCATAGTGCGAAGTCATGGACCCGGAGCTGCGCGCGCGTTTTAATGCCGACTTCACCGATGCGCGTTATGCGGAGATGGTGCGGGTCGCGAATGAAACGGAACGCTGGCCGGTCGACTTCCGCGTTGCCGAGACGCCGATTTTCCTGACGCGCGAGTTTAGCGCAGAAGTCGCGCGAGCGGCCGAAGAGCTCGTCGCGCAAACGCGAACGCCGGAGTTCCAGCGCCATGCGGCGACGGCCATACCGCCGGGGCTTGAAGTACCGGGAGAAACGCCGCACCCGATCTTCCTCCAGGTTGATTTCGCCATCTGCGAAGAGGACGGAAAGCTCACGCCGCGGCTCATCGAGCTGCAGGGATTCCCGAGTCTCTACGGCTTCCAAGTCCTGCTCGTGCACAGCATGCGGCACGCGTATCCGGCGATTCCTTCCGACTGGAGCTCGTACTTCGGTGGACTGGACGATCGCTCGTATCGCGAGCTTCTGCGGAAGACGATCGTCGGCACGAGTAATCCGGAGAACGTCGTGCTGCTCGAGATCGAGCCGGCAAAGCAGAACACCCGGATCGACTTCGTATGCACCGAGACGTTGCTCGGCGTTGCGCCGGTTTGCCTGACGGAACTAACGCGGCGCGATCGCGAGTTGTTCTACATGCGCGACGGACGCGAGGTGAAGATCGAGCGCATCTACAATCGCGTTATCTTCGATGAGCTACTGCGTCGACCTGATCTCAGCTTTGGTTTCAGCTTCCAGCATGAAGTTGACGTGACCTGGGTCGGCCATCCGAATTGGTACTTCCGGATCAGCAAACACTCACTCCCGTTCCTGAAGACCGCCTACACGTCGCGCGCTTACTTCGCGGATGAATTTCCGAGCGGCGAATCGCTTGCCGACTTTGTCCTGAAGCCGCTTTATTCCTTCGCCGGCCTCGGGGTTGATCTCGAGCCTAACGAGCAGAAGCTCGCCGCGCTCGACGATCCGCACGCCTGGATCCTGCAGGAGAAAGTGAACTACGCCGCGTTTGTCCCGACGCCGGACGGGGCGCACTCAAAAGCCGAGCTGCGGATGATGTTTGTCTGGCCGGACGGCGGCGAGCCGATGCTGGTAAACAATCTCGTGCGAATGAGCCAGGGCGCGATGATGGGCGTGAAGTTCAACAAGAACAAAACCTGGGTCGGCTCCAGCATTGCCCTGCATCAGACATAATCCGCTGCTGCGTCATTCCGAGCGGAGCAAAGCGGAGTCGAGGAACCCCGCGGCGTTACGAGCGATTCTGCCAAGCGCGTCTTTCGCTCCCGTGAGTCTTTCGACGAGCCACGGGGTCTCTCGACTCCGTTTCACTCGGCTCGAAATGACGGGCCGCTACCTGACGCGCGAAACCCGAATGTTCCCTCCGCCGAGGATGTACATGCGGTGTCCCCACCCAGCCTTCACGATGATGACCGGCGGTGAATCAATCGGCGGATACGCGGCGCTGGTTTGCTGCGATTGCGCCCAGACCTGACCGTTCTCGAGCGTGAAGCGATTCCGTCCGGTGTAGCCGTGGAATGGACCAACGATGCGACTCTCGATGACCTGCGGCACCGACGGCACCTTGTTGCTGGTGACTGCCTGGTCGACCGCGATCTTCGCTGCCTCCTGGTTTGTCGAAGCGGCGTAGCTGCGAATGAAATCATTCAGCCGCGCGCGCTCTTCCGGAGTGAGCTTCTCGAGTCCCGCCTCTTTGTAGGCTTTCTCGGACATCGCTTTTTGGACGCCGGGAAATTCGACATTCTGCGCGTGAACGGAAACGCCGGATGCCACCGTAAAACTGACGAGCGCGAGAGAAAGCGAGAGCAATTTCATGAGCGGAATAGAGGACGTGGCGCGAGCGAGAAAGTCAATCGGTTAGGCCAACTCGCGGTTCGTTTCGGCAAATGCGTTGACTGCGAATTCGAGGTCTTCACGCGAATGGGCCGCGCTCACCTGCGTGCGCACGCGTGCCGTCCCGTGTGGCACAACCGGATAGAAGAAGCCAATCACGTAGACGCCTTTCTCGAGCATGCGCGCGGCGAACTTCTGCGACTTGGCCGCCTCGCCGAGCATGATCGGCACGATCGGATGCGTGCCGGGTTTGATCGTTAGCCCGCGTTCCGTCAGCGCAGCCCGGAAGAATTTTGTGTTCTCCTCCAGCTTATCGCGCAGCTCGGTCGATTGCTTCAGCAACTCGAGACCTTTCAACGTCGCGGCGACAATCGGCGGCGCGACGCTGTTCGAGAACAAGTACGGCCGCGAACGCTGGCGCAGTAGTTCGACGATGTGTTTGCGCGCGCTGGTGAATCCACCGCTGGCGCCACCAAGCGCCTTGCCGAGCGTGCCGGTAATGATGTCGATTTGGCCGACAACGCCGCGATACTCGTGCGTGCCACGGCCGGTTTTGCCGAGAAATCCAGTGGCGTGTGCGTCATCGATCATGGTCAGCGCGTTGTACTTTTTCGCGAGTTCCACGATTGCGCCGAGGTCGGCGATCGTGCCATCCATGGAGAAGCACCCGTCGGTCGCGATCAGCTTCACGCGTGCGTTGCTCGCCTCCTTCAGCTTGGCCTCGAGGTCGGCCATGTCGTTGTGCTTATAACGCGCGCGTTGCGCTTTGCAGAGACGGATGCCGTCGATGATCGAGGCGTGATTTAGTTCATCGGAAATCACGGCGTCCTCAGGGCCGAGCAGCGTCTCAAACAGCCCGCCGTTCGCGTCGAACGCGCTCGGGTAAAGGATGGTGTCTTCGGTTCCGAGAAAATCCGTGAGCGCGGCTTCGAGTTCTTTGTGGATGTCCTGCGTTCCGCAAATGAAGCGCACGCTCGCCATCCCGAAGCCGTGCGTATCGAGCGCGTCCTTCGCCGCCTGGATCAACGCCGGATGATCAGCGAGGCCGAGGTAGTTGTTCGCGCAGAAATTCAGCACCTCGCGACCTTCCGCGACCTTGATGTGCGAATGCTGCGGACTGGTGATGATGCGCTCGGTTTTGTAGAGCCCCTGCTCTCTGATTTCGCCGAGTGTTTTTGTGAGCTGCTGATCGAATTCCGCGAGCATCGCGCAACTTCGCTACTCCATCTCGCGATGCAAAAAAGACGAGAAAATATTCTTGTCGCCGGTTGTGAATAACTGTTAACAACTCATCCCGATCCGACTTGAGAGCCGCGCCTTTTCAATACGCAGCCTTCTCCGCGCTCTGCGCTGCCAGCGCCCTCGTCTTCTCGTCTTGCGAGACAACCAAGACTGCCTCGACCCGCCAGCTGCCCGCCTACGAAACACCGGTGGCGAGAAGCGAATTCCAGAGCATCCTCACGACCGCTTACACGCACACGGAAAGCGATCACGTGCAGTACACGGATCACAACGCGCTCGGCGGGCGCTTACAGGCGGCAAGCCTGCCGTTGCAAAGCGCGGAGTATATCGCCCGCGCGCTGCCGGCGAGTTCGAGCATTGAGCCGGAGTATCGCGGCACCTCCAGCCGCTCGTTGGAATCGTATCTCGAACCGAAGAAGAAGAAGGTGACGAAGTTCGTCAAAACGAAACGTGGCCGGAAGAAAGTTGTCGTAACCGAATACGTGCGGCCGACGGTTGGCAGTGCCGCAGCGGACTGGTCGCGCTGGCCGGCCGGGACTTACTTCCGCATCCTTGCCACCGGACAAATCTACAAGGTAGACGACTACGGCTGGGCCTTGTCCGGCCGGAACACGATCGACCTCTACATGGCGACGCGCGGTGCCATGAATTCATGGGGCGTGCGGCATGAGCCGATCCAGGTGCTGAAGTGGGGCGATCGCCAGGAAAGCCTTGCGGTGCTTCAACCGCGACAGCACTACAAGCACATCCGCCGAATGGTGCTCGAACTGCAAGGACTCGATGCGGAAGCCGCGGCCCTGCAATAGCGCTCCGCATTTTGTGTCCGTTCAGTGGACGGCTTTACCCGGTAAATTCTCCGTCGTCCGCCGCTACGCGCATCAGCCGCAGCTCTTCAGCTACAGCCGGGATTTCCGTACTTCTTCGGGCAGGCCGTTTGGGTCTGGATATCCGCGCGCCGCGCGCTAACGCCCGGTCATCTCGAGCGGAGCGAAGCGGAGTCGAGAGACCCCGTGGCAGTATCGGTCGTTAGGCCACGGGGTCCCTCGACTCCGCTCCGCTTCGCTCGGAATGACGGATTACTCGTTAGGCCGCTTCGCGCCAATCGAGCACGATCTTGCCGGACTGGCCGCTCTTCATCAGCTCCACGCCTTCGATGATCTTCGTGTAGGGCAGGTGGTGCGTGATGACCGGTGAGATATCGAGCCCGCTCTGCAGCAGCGCGGTCATCTTGTACCAGGTCTCGAACATCTCGCGGCCGTAGATGCCTTTGATCGTCAGGCCATGGAAGACGACGAGGTTCCAATCAATCGCGGCGCTGCCCGGCATGATCCCGAGCATCGCGATGCGGCCACCGTTCACCATCACGTCGAGCATGTCGGTAAAGGCGCGCGGATTGCCCGACATCTCGAGGCCGATGTCGAAGCCTTCTTTCATATCGAGATCGTGCATCGCGTCCTGCAGTTTGGTTTCGCGGACGTCGATCGCGAGCGTCGCGCCCATCTTCCGCGCGATATCGAGCCGGTAGGGATTCACGTCCGTGATCACGACCTTGCGCGCGCCGGCCATTTTGCAGATCGGCACTGCCATGCAGCCGATCGGGCCCGCGCCGGTGATGAGCACATCCTCGCCCACGAGGTCGAAGGAGAGTGCGGTGTGGACAGCATTGCCG
>JALZAD010000183.1 GCA_030948555.1 Verrucomicrobiota bacterium
CTCGTTAGGCATCGCGGTTCAAACGTTTGGTTCGAGCTTGATGATGTCGCGCTCGCGCGTGAGCTCGGCCTGCCCGAGGGCACCACGCATCGCAACGACACCATCGATGTCTGGATTGATTCCGGCAGCAGCCACGCCGCGGTTCTCGCGAAGAACCCCGGCCTGCGCGATCCGGCCGACATGTATCTCGAAGCGACCGATCAGCACCGCGGCTGGTTCCAATCGTCGCTGCTCATGAGCGTCGCGTTGCACAACCGCGCGCCTTACAAAATGTGCGTCACGCACGGCTTCGTGGTTGATGTCGACGGCAAGAAAATTTCCAAGTCGAGCACCTACAACAAGCCGATGGACGCCGGACATTTCGTCGGCAAACACGGCGCGGACATTGTGCGTCTCTGGGTCAGTAGCGTGAATTACACGGACGATGTGCCGTTCTCGGAAGAGATGTTCACGCGGCTCGGCGACACCTATCGGCGCATCCGGAACACGCTGCGGATTTTGTTGGGAAACCTGCACGACGACGAACGCGAGTCATCCCGAGCGGAGCGAAGCGAAGTCGAGGGACCCCGTGGCACGTCCGTTGGGTCCCAGCGGGGTTCCTCGACTTCGCTCGGAACGACCCTGGTCGACCAGTGGATCCTAAGCCGGCTGCAGCAGGTCGTCGCGGAGTGTCGCGAGGCGTATGCGAACTACGAGTTCCACAAGGTTTACCACACGCTCAATCAGTTCTGCGCGGTCGACTTGAGCAGCCTCTATGTCGACATCACAAAGGACCGGATGTACTGCGACGCGCTCGACTCGCCGCGTCGACGCGCGACGCAAGCCGCGATGCGCGAGATCTTCGAATCGCTGACCAAACAGCTCGCGCCGATCCTGGTTTTCACCGCGGAAGAAGCGTGGGGTTATCTGGGCGGTGCGGGATCGATTCACCTCCAGGAGTTTCCCGAAGTGGAGAACGCAAAGCGCGATGAAGGTGCGGAACGCGCGGTCGATCAGCTGCTGAAACTGCGCGGCGTCATCGGCCAGGCGGTCGAGCAGGCGCGGCAGGAAAAGCTGATCGGTAATGCACTTGAAGCGGCGGTTGTCCTGCGCGGCGACACGGCTGCGCTTCGCGAGATGCCGAAAGAAGATCTCGAGGAATTTTTCATCCTGAGTGATCTCACGCTCGAGCAGGCGGACACCGTCTCGGCGTCGATCACGAAAACGCCGCATGCGAAGTGCGCGCGCTGCTGGCGGCATCGTCCCTCCGTTGGTAAAACGCCGGCGCACCCGGAGCTCTGCGATCGCTGCGCCGAGGTGGTTACCCAAGTTGCGCCTGAGACACGATGAAGTTCGTCCTCCTTCTTTCGCTTCCGCTCTACGCGCTCGATCAGCTGACGAAATGGCTGGTCGTTAAAAACATCTCGCCGGAGGAGCCGCGGATCGTGGTTCAGGAATTCTTCGCGCTCGTTTTCTTCACGAACAACGGCGCGGCGTTCGGTTCGTTCAAGAACAACAACCTCTTCTTCATCGCGCTTTCCTGCGCGGCCTTGATCTTCGTCCTTTCACTACTCGTTAGGCGCCATCTGCGCGATACCTGGCGTGATGTCTCGCTCGCGCTCTTGCTCGCCGGCGTGATGGGCAACCTGACCGACCGCCTGGTGCACGGCCATGTGATCGATTTTCTTCTCTTCGACTTCCATGTGCCGTTCGCGCATCCCTGGCCGGCCTTCAACGTCGCGGACTCGTGCATCTGCGTGGCCGTGGTCTGCTTCATCATCCATTCATTCCGGCAGGGGAATCGGACGGGTGCCGAAGCGAAGCCGACGGTTTCCTAAGCTCAGCTCTGCGTTCTGCGCTTCGCCTGCCAACGGCGCCGTTGATGCGCGCCTAGCGCAATGATCGCCAGCGCGCCCGCCACATAGGTCGCCGGCTCCGGCACAGCGGTGAGCGGCACGACTTCGTAGTAGCCGCCGCCGAGTTGGAACTGAGTCGCACCGTCCGCAAAACCGGTGAAGCTGAAGTAGGCGAGGTTCGCGCTTTGGTTGCTGTGGAAGATCAGACGATCGGTCGCGGCGCTGCCGACCAGGTTCCCGACGCCCGTCCAGTTATCGATGATGATCTGGTCGAGGTTAATGCCGGGATCGAAGCTCGCGAAACTGAGTACCCCGACGGTGCCGGTGCCGAAGTCGATGTGGCTGTTCGCGGCCGTCAGAGTGAGCGCGCCAAGGCCAACCGCATTGATCGCGCCTTCGCTGAAGTTCCCTTTCGCAAAGGTGCCGCCGTCGAGGTTGAGCGGCGCACTGTTGTTGATCTGATTGTTCGCCCCCAAGCAGGAGCGTTCCGCCGGACGAAACGGTGATCGCGCTGGTATTCGCAAGCGCACTGCCGCTGCTTGCCGCGGCGGTCACAGTGCCAGAATTAACGACTGTCTCGCCGGTAAACGTGCTGGCGGTCGTCAAGGTTAGAGCGCCGCTGCCAGCTTTGTTCAATGCGCCGCTTCCGCTGATCACTCCGCCCAGGAGTAGGCCGCGCCGCTATTGACCTGGATTGTGCTCGTGTTGTTACCAAGAACGATGTTGCGCGTCGTGGCAAAACTCGCCGCCGCTTCCAGCGTGGCATCGTTGATGGTGACTGCGCCGCTGCTCGCGCCTAACGAGTTTGCGCTGTTCACGATGATCGTTCCGCTGAGTGCGAGCGTGCCGGTGCCAGTTTTCGTTAGGCCGCCGCTGCTCGTGATGCTGTTGCCGAGCGTGACCGCATTGATTGACGAACCAAAGGTCGCGCTGCTGTTGAGCGCGATCGCGCGATTACTTGTTATTTACGATTATACCTGAACGATCTTGTCGTCGCCGAGCGGCCGCCGTTTTCCTGATCAAAAAATCAACGGAAGGCGGGCACGACCGGTGCCTGCGCAAGCGAGACCGCGTCATCTGGAAATCGCACATGGCTCGAGCAAACGAACTTGAAGACCACGCGGCCGCTGCGGAGTTCCTTCACGCTCACGTGCACGGCGCGGCTGTGAAGCTCAATCCGCATCGTCATCGCGACTTTTCGGAACTGCTCGTCGAGCTGCTTCACCCAGGTCTGGAACGACTCGGGATTGAAGCTAGCCATGTCGCGCGTGAGGATTTTGTGCACCAGCTGGCGCACGGCTTCACGCTCGTTTTTGGTGAAGTTGTGCATGCCGACCATGGCTTCATGGAAAGCAAACGCGATGCCTGCGGAGCCGACCCGCACTTTCATCACATTTGCTGAGCGCGTCTGACGAGAGTGATCCAAGTGGCGTGTGCTTTGCTGAAGCTAACCCGCCGCGCTCGCAGCAGGGGAACGATGGGAGACGGCAATCATGTTGCGACTGCTTTTCACCTCGATAATTCTGTTGCTCCTCTCGCTCGCTTCCGCGCGCGCGCAAGAGGTGGAAGTGGAGACGAACGACCTGGCGGCGTTCCTGCGCGGCGTCGAGATGCGCAACCTTCGATGGCGCACTTTCGACACGAGCGAGGTGAAGGTCTACTACTGCACGGCCGAGCCGCCGCGGACCGGCGCCGCAGGGATCGAACTCGGCGGCAAGCCGTTCGTCATCCGGGTCAATGAAGCCGACATTCCGATCGACGGCTCGTTTGGCCGGTTCCAGGTGAAGTGGTTTCGGCGCACAATCAAAGACGGATCGAGGCAGGCGGAGACCACGTTCCGCTGCGGCCAACGACAATGGGCTCATGTCATCGTGGAAGCGCGCGACGAGCTCGGAGTCCTGCAGTTTATCTCGGAGTTTGGGCGGCTGGCTCTCTTCGCTCCGACCACGAAACAAGAACGGTATGCCGGTCCAGGGTTAGTCGATCCGA
>JALZAD010000345.1 GCA_030948555.1 Verrucomicrobiota bacterium
TCCGCGCGCTGAAGACGGACGTGTCGTCGTAGCCGTAGCCGAGACGGATCTGATTGCGGATGGATTTGATCTGCAGCGTGGCGGCGATGAGCAGAGCGGCGGTTAATGCAATCTGGCCAACCACGAGAACGCGACTGAGCGCATTCACCAGACGGCTGCTGTTGCCGCGGCCGCCTTCTTTCATGACCTCAGCCGGACTCGAGCGCGAGCTGAGCAACGCGGGAATGAAACCGGAAGCGATCGTCGCGACGAGCGTGATCGCGACCGTGAAGAGCAACACCTTGGCGTCGATCGTGAACGAGACCCAGTAGGGCAACGGGAAGGGCAGTGCATTTGTCGCGCGGACGAGCAGGCCAACGGCCCAATTCGCGAGCAGCACCCCGACGACGGAGCCGAGCACCGCGACGAGCAAACTCTCGGTCAACATCTGCCGAACGATCCGCCAGCGCGTGGCGCCCAGTGCGCCGCGAATCGCGAGTTCCTTTGCCCGCAGCGCGGCGCGGCCGAACTGCATATTCATCACGTTCACGCAGGCGATGAGCAGAACGACGATGACCGCTCAGAGCATCGCGTAAACGGTCTGGCGAAGCTGCGGACCGGTGAAGCTTTTCAAGAGCGGCTGCACACTCGCGGAAGTGAGCTGGCCGTTCGTCTTCGGGTATTCTTTCGCGAGGCGGCGCGCGAGCTCGATGGCCTCGAGGTTCGCCTGGTCGACGCTGACGTTCGGCTTCAGTCGCGCTAAGATCGATGGACCATTTGCCTGCGCCGCCGGATCTTCGCGCGGCTTCACGGGGAACTCATTGAAGAGCGGAATCCAGAGCTGCTCGGAGACCGGGAACGCGAGCCTTTCGGCATGACGCCGATCACCGTAGCGGCCTTGCCGTTGATCCGGATCGCCTGCCCGACAATGTTCGTGTCGCCGCCGAAATCGCGCTGCCAGATCTGGTAGCCGAGGATCGCGACTTTCTCCGCGCCAGGGGTGTTGTCCGTAGCGGTGAAGTCGCGGCCGAGAATCGGCGAGACGCCGAGGATGCGGAAGAAATCCTCCGTCACATAGCCGCCGGTGTAGCGCGTCGGGTTGTTCTTGTAGGTGACGTTCACGGTCGAGCCGCTCAGATACCCGCTCATCATCGCGAAGGACTGCTGGCCCTCGCGCAGGTCCAGATAATCCTGCGCGGTCGGGATGTTTCCGTTGCCGTTGTTGTTCTGGTTCGCGGTCGCCTGCGGATCGATCAGGCCAAGGCTGACCAGTTGATCCGAGTGCTCAAACGAGAAGCCGCGCAGGACGAAGGCATTCACCACCGTGAACTGCGTCGTCACGCCGCAAATACCGAGCGCGAGGACAGTGACAGCGAGGATGCAGAAGGTCTTTTCTTTGACCAGGCCGCGGAAGCCGATGCGGATGTCTTGGAGAAAGGAGTTAAAGAACATAGGGCGAAATTGTGGCGGAGAGTTCGAGGTGAGTTGATCGCGCGAACGCTTGCGGCTCGGAAGCCGCGGCGTCGTGCTACCGAGCTAGACTGCAGGCTGCGCGGTGGGCGCGGAATGCGCCGCGGTGGTTGCGCCGCGAATCAAATTCGTCGGCACGGTGAAGGGATGCAGCGCGATCTGCCACATCGCGAAGCAGGCGCTCACGATGAGCAGTCCGTAGGCGACGATCTCGGATGCGCTGCGTTCCTTTTCTTCCGAGCGCATGAGCATCGCGTAGGTCGACTCAAACATCTGGATGTCGGGCTTGTTGGTTTTCATAGGTTGGGTTTGCTTGATGGGGCTTGCTATGCAGAGCGTATGCCACTGCTTTGCGCGCGTTGTAAGTCACTGCGCATAGGCGAGTTGAGGCGTGCGAAAAATTCTTTCGCGAACGGCTGAATGATCCGCGCGCGGGATTCGTCGCGTCGTTTTCGGGACACGTGAACGGCTGCTCCCGCGAATGTCAGAACGCTCATGCTTGTTAGTGCGATGCGGAAGCCGGCTCGTTTGGATTCAACTTTCGCCGAATCGATCACTCGTTAGGCAACCCGTCAGAGTGACGTCAGCAAACGCGGCTTTTGTCTAACCGCCGGAGAGCGTCGCGCGTGGCTTGCGTTCGTGCAGTTTCCGAAGCCGACCCTCTGCACGAACCGTAAATTTTACTGTCCGTTAGGCTACATGTCTGTCATCTTAACCAGTCACAAAGCAGCGGGGATCACGAAGATAACTTCCGCCGGCTTCGAACGAATCAGTCGATCTACCCTTCACCTATGCAGATGTTTTCACCGACGCGGAGAAACGAACCCGTCACCCCTCCAGCGCCTGAGCAGCCGAGCAACGGAATCTCACAACCCGCTCCCCAAGCGCCTGTCGCGCCAGTCCGCGCGTCCCGCGGCGGCGTCCTTTCGGCCGGCGTGTCGATAGAAGGCTCGCTGACCTTCGGCGAGGAGCTGACGATCGACTGCCAGATCGAAGGAACGATCACCTCTGATGGCCGCCTCACGATCGAGAAGAACGCACACGTGACGGGCGAAGTTCGCGCGGGTTCAGTGACGCTGTTCGGCACGGTTGACGGAAACGTTACGGCCGGCGAACGCTGCGAATTGCGCGCTGGTTGCACGCTCCGCGGTGACATCGAAGCGCCGCGGCTCGTGGTTGACGACGACGCGACGTTCGTCGGAAGCGCGAAGATTACGAAGCGCGCGAAGCCGGCGGCCAGCGCCGAGTCGTAGGATCAGCACCGCTCGGGCGCAAATTACGAAGAGTACTTCGCGTAAACCGCGAGCACCGGATAGTAGCACCGGTTCTTGCTGTAGTAATCGCTGACGAAACCGTTCTTCGTCCGCAGCTCGACGTGGCCAGCGCCGCCACTACCGCGGCCATACACGATCACCGAGCCAACCGGCGCCGCATACGGATCGCGCATGGACAACCGGTGGAATCCGAAATCGTGGACGAGCTCATCGCCGGCCTGGCAGGCGTAGTTCGTCTGCGGATAAGAATTCACCGCACCCGCTGCAACCAGAGCTTCTTTCACATAACGCCAGCAACGCGCTTTCGTTCGGGCGTTCGCGCGTTCTTGCGCGATCGATGCGGCGCGCCGGAGATGCGGATCAATGCGCGAATCAACCGGTGCGTCGGGATGGATCACGCCGTAGTAGCGGTGGATCACGCGCACCGTTCTGAGCTGACCGTTCGAGCTCTGATAACGGAAGCTCGTGCGCGAACTTACGAAGGCTTCAGCACGTCCGCTCGAGAGCGTGCCGCCGAACGTTAGAAGACTCAACAGCACGAGGAGAATCGGCTTGGGCACGCGCCGTATTAGTGCAGTGGGCGTGCCATGTCATACGATTTTTTAGCCGAAGTGCATCCCGCGTAAGCAGCACATTTCCAATTGCGTAGGCAATATGGAGCTTCGCGGATGGTCTCTTCTCCGTTGATCAAGGCTTCACTTCAGACGCAGAACGCATGATTGAGAGCGACGCACTTCGAGACGCAGAGGGATTCTTCCACCAGAAGATTCCGCTGACCCGCGCCATGGGCGTTCGCGTGGTGAGTCATGGCGCAAGCGGGTTTGCAATCGAGGCGCCGGTCGCCCTCAATCATAATCACATGCAAACCGCATTCGGCGGCAGCATCAACTCGGTCGCGACCCTCGCCGCCTACGCGTTTGTTTGGTTCGAGCTGCGAGAGCAAAAGGCCGAAGTTGTCGTCGCGGAAAGTTCCATCCGGTTTCTCGCGCCAATCCGGCAGACAATCCGCGGCATCTGCACGCTGCCTGATCCTGAACTGCTCGCCGGCTTCCGCTCAGAGTTCGCAGGCAGCGGCAAGGCGCGGATCAGCCTTCGTGTTGTCGTCGAAGAGAACGGCGTCACGGCCGCCGACTTCCGCGGCACTTTCGTTGCCGTATGTGCGAGGGCGTCGGTCGGCTAACGAGTTGTTCCGCCTGCTCGCTGCTGAATCTCGTTCAGGCCAGGATCGTTATTGCGGATCCAGCTTTTGATTTCGTCCATCTCGCCGGGACTTGCCTCGGTCGGCCGGCGCGGATCGCTGTCGACCGGTTGCGCCTGCTTGTGCTTCCAATGCCGACCATGCCGGACCAGCACGTAGTACATGGTCTTCGCGGTCACAGCCCCGACGCCGCTCGCGCGCATCGCGTCGTAGAACATTAAGTCGGCGTCCTGATACGAACGCGTCTGCTGGTCGTAGGCGACATCGTGAAGCACCGACGCCTTCCGATATTTTCCTTCGAAGGGTCCGCCGATGATGCTCCAGAAGGCGCGCGGAATCGATGCGCCGTCGACCTTCGACCCGGCCGGCGCGATCCAGACCTGCCCGTACGGATCGGTGTAACGCAGCTCGTCCAGGAGCATCATGGTTCGTCCATCGCTCTCCCAACGCGCGTCGACTTCGCCGGTGAAATAACCCCAGTTCGCGGCGCGCGCGGTCTTCGCCTTTTTCGCCTGGCGATCGAGCTGCTTTTGTTCGCGCGCTGCTTCGCGTGAAATGTCACGTCGCCCGTGCGCGCATCCGCCTAACGAGAGCAAGACCACGGCAGCAACGACCACCCTCATGGATCCGCGGTTCATCGAAACTAAGTCCCCGCGGGAACGAGCTGCGCCTTTTTCCTCGACGACGCGTCGTCACTGGCAGCGGCTTTCGCCGAAGGTGTCGGCCGGCGAAATTGCTTCACGTAAAAGAGCATGAAGATTCCGCCGCAAATCAGCAGCGAGCCGATCCACTTCAGGAGCCAACCCGGATCGCGCAAGATTTGAATCGTGCTCTGCCCGAGGTTTTCCGGATTCCACGACGCCTGGGACATCTTGAAGGTGAGGCCCGTCCACGTCCGCCAGGATTCGCCCGGAAAGCTGAACGGATGATTCATCCAGCATTGACCTGTCGCGGTTTGGCCCTGCCGATCCATCACCCGCACCGTGCTTTTGAATCCAGCGGGCGCGTCGCTGCCTTCGTTTCGCTGCACTTCGAAGTCGAGTAGGTCGAGCGAGATCGGCAGCGGTTGTTGCTGCCAGCCGTAGGCGACTTGAATCGGCGCCGGCTGCGTATCGAGCGCGATCTGCCAACCCGCCGGCACCCACTGCTCGATCGTGTTTCCGTTTTGTTGCACGCGCACGCGGACGCCTTCAGAGACGTTGCTGTTTGGCGCCGCTTCCGCCACCGGTTGAAAATCCATCCACTGCTCGGCGTGCGGCATTGCTCGATCGGCGACGAGCTGCCAATCGGCCCAGCCAGTCGCGAGCGGAGCATTCATCGCGAGCGTTCCGCTGGAACGTCCCGCTTTGCGCGAGCTCAGTTCGTAGCTCACCGCTCCATCATCGGCCACGAACAAGGTCAGCCGATTCGCCGTCGGGGAAGGTGCGTCGCCAGCATCGCCGTGCGCGTTCGCGTCAGCTGCCGCCGGCACCGCGCGGCCGCGCAAGGTCACAACCACGGCCGGATTGTTCGGCTGATCACTGATAGAAATCGGACGTCCGTTCTCGATCCGGAAATCGGGCCAGAACGCTTCGATCCGCATCGTGAACGGACTGCCCTCGAGCGGCGTGTCTTGCCGCAGATGCGCCGCGACTTCGTGCGTCCAACTCTTGTCCCCAAGCTGCACCACGACGCGGCCGCTATCGCCATTCGCCGGCGGCAAGAGCGCAACCTTCGCACCGGTGCTGCCGCCTTTCAGGGCCTTCGCGATTTGCTGATCCGGCGCTTTCGTAAACGCGAAGATCGACTCCTCGATGTCGACTTCACCAGCAGCGGCGTTGGACTCGTTAGGCGCGGTCGGCGCGACGCCGCGCTTCAGCTCGATTTTCGCCAGGCCCATGTCGAAGTTCCCGTGCTGCGGATCGTCGGCCATCAACCAGCTCTCCAACCGCTGGCCCATCTTCGCCGTCGTGATGGTGAAATGGACCGCGGGGACGCCGCCCGCTTCGAGCGGTTTCGGATTCAACTTCCCCTCCACCGTCGATGCGTAGTCGGTGATGTTCAGCCGCGCGCCCGACGCGAGCAGGCCGAGATCGAGCGGACGATCGGCCGTCGGTCGGCGATTGATGAACTCGGCGCGATAACCTTTCACGATGCCGTCGGTATCGCGGACGCGCAGCTGATGCTGGTCGAGCAGAAGGCGATTCGAGGGCGCGTCGCCTTTGAAGATCGTCATCGTTCCTTCGATGCCCCAGATGCGGCCGATCAACGAGCCGAAGAGCAGCGTGATGATGCCGAGATGCGTGACGAGGAACGCGACGTGGTGTTTACGCCACGGCCAGCGCGACAACGCCGACGTCGCGAGATTCGCCACCAGCAGGAGGAGCCAGATGTTGAACCAGGGCGCGCCGTAAACGTAAGCGCGCGCGACCTTCGCATCGAAGCTCGATTCGCAGATCGTCCCAACGATCGCGCCGACGATCAGCACCGCCAGCAGGACGACGGCAAGCTTTAGCGACGCGAAAAACTTGAAGACGCGATTAAGCTGCCAGCTTGGCCGTCCCGACGGAGTGCTCCCCATGACGCGGCTAGTTTCCGCGAAAGCCGCGCGGGTTCAAATCGCTCGCTGCTTGTGGCGCGACGGCTACCGCGTCCACGAGCGCCACTGCTTGCGCAGCGGCTTCACGTATTCGTCGACGTCGACCTTCTTCAGCCGATCCACGCCTTCGCCCACGCGATCCTTCACCACTTCCGCAGTGTCTTCGTAGCGGTGGCGGACCTGCTTGAAGAAAGGCCAGAGGAACGGAACGGTCAGGAAGCTGAGGTCGACGTTGCCGAGCGGCTTGCTCGACACGATCTCCGGCTCGTCGTTCTCTGTCGCATAACGAATCGCCAGGCCGATGACGAGGCCCACGGCAAGTGCGCCAAGAATGGTCGGGATTGGATTTTCGCGGAGATAAAACTCGGCCTTGTCGCGCACGACGGCAGCTTTCTCGCGGGATTCCTGCCACTTGTCGGACGCCCCACCACTGGAAGTTTGCGGAGCGCTGGCGGTGCTTTCGAAACGCGGTGCGCCGCTCGGAGAAAGGTGTGTCTCTCCCGGATTCGTCGCCCCGGAAGTAGGATCATTCTTGGTAAACTCGTCGCCGTTCGGATTGATCATACTGACGAATCGTAAATCGCCGGCGCTTTGCGTCTCTCATATCGCACCCGATCACGGCCATTTCGCGAGGGAACGCCGATGTTTTCTTTAGGAAAACTTCAAAAGGAGGAGCGATGAACGAGAACGAAAACGAGCAGACACATACCCACGCGCACGGACACACCAACCCAGACCCGATTACGGGCGAGCCCGGTTCGCATCCGATCGGCACTGGCGTCGGGACGGCGAGTGGCGGTTTAGCGGGCGCAGCAATTGGCGCGGCGGTCGGCGGACCGGCTGGTGCGGCGATCGGCGCTGTGGTCGGAGGAGTGGTCGGGGCTTACAGCGGACGCGGTGTCGCGGAAGCGGTGAACCACACCGAGGAAGATAATTATTGGCGCGATAATCACGCGAAACAGGATTGGGCCGGTGATTCGACCTACGAGCACTTTGCTCCGGCGTATCGCACCGGACACGAAGGCGCGGTGAAGTACGCGGGCCGGCATTATCACGAGATCGAGATGGATCTCGCGCGCGACTACGAGAAGAACGACGCGAATCCCGCGATCCCCTGGGATCGCGCGCGGCCTGCGGTGAAGGCGGCGTGGGACCGGCTCGGCGGAGTCGCTGGCCCGCGTGATTTCGACCGCGGAATGCGCGGCGGAGTTTAAGTTCGCTAACGAATCGTTTGCATCGCGGCGGGGTCACTCGACCTCGCCGGCGATGCGGCGTCTTAAGATGCCGGCACGAACTCGTCCACCACGGTGAGGAAGTGGTCGATGTTGAACGGCTTGGTCAGGTAATTCTTCGCGCCCGCGGAGAGCAGGCGCTCGATGGCGCTGGGCGTTGCGTTCGCACTCAATACAACGACCGGGATGTTTGCCGTCGTCGCCTGATCCTGCAGTCGCTTCAGAACTTCGGAGCCGTGCATGTCCGGCAGGTTCAAGTCGAGCAGGACCAGCTTGGGCCGATAAGCTTCCGCGAGCTGCACTCCGAGCCGGCCTTGCGGCGCGTGCAACAACTTGATCGACGGACGGTATTCCAGGATGCGCTCGACCAGCGTGAAGTTCACGGGATCGTCTTCGACGTAGAGCACGTCGCACGTCCTCGTAGGCTGCGGGCTCGCAGGCTTCTCCGGTGAAGTCGGCGCTGCTTCGCCGAGTTCCTTCTCGATCACGGCGAGCATCTCGCGCGCAGCATTGAGGATCTGCTGAATGTCCGCATCGGAACGGCGGCCATCCACTTTGAGCGACAACAACTCGGCGAATCCGATGATCGCGTTGAGTGGTGAACGCAGCTTGTGGTTGAGCGCGGAACGGAAGGTCCACTCCTCCGGATCAGGGCCGAGTGGTCGATCGTTGATCGACTGGATCGGCAGCAATTCTGTCACTGGCATTCGGTCGTTTGGCATGGGCTTAACTCATTTCATGACGAGCGTCGGCGTTTCCAGTTGCAGGCCCGATGGTTCGTCAAAAGTCTGGCCGCGCAGCTTGTGCAGCATGTCGAGGTCGCGCCGCATTTTGTTTTTGTGCGCGCAAAAGATCATCGCTGTTTCATCCGTGATGATGTCCTCCTTGTAGGCGTCGAGCAGGCACTGGTCGAAGCTGTGCCAGCCCATCGTGCCGCCTGCCTCGATGATCTCCTGGAAGGTCCGGCCCTC
>JALZAD010000379.1 GCA_030948555.1 Verrucomicrobiota bacterium
GCGAGCCGCAGAGGCAAACCTGTCCCTGATTCGCGAACGATGACCTCAAGCTGCCGTTGATCGCAGCGTCCAGATCGGCATCGGCGAAGATGATGTTCGGGTTCTTGCCGCCGAGTTCGAGCGATACCTTCTTGAAGAGCGGCGCGGATGCTTCCGCGACTTTCCGGCCGGTCACGGTGCCGCCGGTGAACGAGATCGTGTTGATCTTCGGATGCGCGGTGATCGGCGCTCCGACATTCGGACCGGTGCCGTGAACGATGTTGAGTACGCCGTCGGGCAAACCCGCTTCGCGCGCGATGTCGCAAAGCAGAAACGCCGTCATCGGCGTCAGCTCGCTCGGCTTCGCGACCGCGGTGTTTCCGCAGGCGATGGCGGGCGCGATTTTCCAGCTCAACAGATAGAGCGGCAGATTCCACGGCGAGATCAGCCCGGTGATGCCGCGCGGCTGACGCAGCGTGTAGTTGAAGGCGAGGCCGTCGGTGACGTGCGCTTCGTTCTCCGTGTGCAGGATCGCGGTAGCGAAGAAGCGGAAGTTTGAAGAGGCGCGCGGGATGTCCAGATTGCGCGCGAGCGAGAGCGGCTTGCCGGTATCGACTGACTCTGCGCGGGCGAACTTCTCGAGATCGCGTTCGATGAGACCGGCGATCCGCAGCAGGATGCGCGAGCGGTTCTCCGCCGGAGTCTGCGACCAGCTGGGGAATGCTTTTTCAGCCGCGGCGACGGCAGCTTCGACATCTGCGCTGTCGCTGTCCGGCACGAGCGAATACGGCTGGCCGGTCGCGGGTTCGATGTTCTCGAGATAACGGCCACCGAGCGGGTCGACGCGCTGCCCATCGATGAAGTTTGTGATGCGGAAGAGAGACAAATTCATGCGCGCGGTCCGACGCGATCATACACAAGTGCGGCGGCAACGATATCTTCGACCGCGACCCCGACGGACTTGTAAAGCGTGATCTCGTCAGCGGATTGCCGGCCGCTCTTTGTGCCGCCAACTAGCTCGCCGATCTCGCCCTCGATCCGGCCCGCCGCGATGACGTCGCCGGATTCACGGCTGGCTGCTTCGCGTGACTCAACGAAGAGGCGCGCGCGCCTAACGAGTTCATCGTCCAGCTCGCGCCAGGTCGGCCGTGTTGCGCCGACGGCATTGATGTGGGTGCCCGATGACACCGAAGCTCCATGGAGGATCGGCGTTGTCGCTGAAGTGGCGACGACAATTACATCCGCGGCGCGGACTGCTTCCTCGACTGAAGCCGCTTCCGTGACCTGAAACTCGCGCGCGAACGCGCCCGCGTTTCGGGCTCCAGACGCGCACTTCGCGAAACTGCCTAACGAGAAGTAGCGCTTCGAGATGGCTGCGCGCCTGCACGCCGCTGCCGAGGATCGCGAGCACGGATGCATCGGCGCGGGCGAGGAGATTTGTTGCCACGGCGGACGCAGCGGCGGTGCGCATCTCGGTGATCAGCCGACCATCCATGGTGACGAGCGGTTCGCCTGTCTCGGGTCGGAAAAGCTGGATAATCGCGTGATGCGTCGGCACGCCTTTGTTGTTCGGATAGAAGGTGACAAGCTTCGCGCCGAGTGCGTTGAGCGAAGCCGCGTATGCGGGCATTAAGCCGAAGAAGCCGCGCTGATCTTCGATCGCGAGGACCTGTCGAACGGGCTGCTGGACTTTGCCTAACGAAAGGTCGCGCAGGCCGTCCGCGATCGCGGGGATCAGCTCTTCCATCCGCAGATGGGCGCGGACTGCTTCCTCGTCCAGGAACATCGTGCGCGGTTAAACCTCGATCAGCTCGCAGAACTTCTTCAGGTCGAGATTGCCGCCGGAGACGACGCAGACAATCGGTCCGACGCCCGCTTTGCCGGTCAGCGCGGCGGCGAGCGGCAACGCACCGGCGCCTTCCGAGATGACCCGCGCTTTCTCCGCCATGATGCGCAGCGCCTGCCGGACCTCCTGGAGTGAGACGGTGATCGAGCCGTCCACCAGTGGCCGCATGCGCTCCCACATCCGCGGAAAGACGCTGCGTCCGCCGGCGCCATCGACGAATGATTGCTGCCACTGCTCGAACACCTGCGGAGCGCCGGCGGAAACGGAGAGCGACATGGGCGCGGCAGTTTCTGGCTCCGCGCCGAAGATCTTGATCTCGGGTCGGAGCGCTTTGATTGCGCTGCCCACACCGGCGATCAAGCCCCCGCCACCGATCCCGCCGATCACCGCCTTTGTGTCCGGCGCGTCCTCGAGAATCTCGAGCCCCATGCTGCCGTGGCCCGCGATGAAATTATAATCGTCAAACGGGTGGACAAGCGTCCCTTCGACGCCTTCGAAAGCATGCTCGTCGAGCGCGCGCCACGCGACTTCGTGCGGCACCGGGATGAGCTTCGCTCCGAGGGCTTTCATCCGATCAACCTTGGTCTGCGGCGCAGTTTCGATCACGACCACGCTGCACGGAATGCCTGCCGCTCGCGCCGCGTAGGCGACAGCCTGACCAGCGTTGCCCGCGCTGATGGTCCAGACGCCGCGGCTGCGTCCTTCGTCGGACAACATCGCGACGGCATTCGCTGCGCCGCGGATTTTGTAGGAGTTGGTCGGCTGCAGATTTTCGAGCTTGAGCAGGATGTCGGGGTATCCGCGGCCGAGATCCAGCCTAACGAGTGGTGTGCGAAGTATTGTAGTCGCGATGCGATGTCGCGCCGCCTTTATGTCCTGGAGGGATACGGCGCGAACAGGCGGAAGGTGATCGTGCATACGCGTTCGGGAAATGAAGCCGCCTTTGCGCGATTGCGAAGCGTTTTGTGCAAGCGCCCCGCCGCCTGACGAAGAATCGATATCCAGCGACAAGGCAGTCACTATCCGCGGCCCTTCCAGCCGAATGAAACATCCTTGCTCCACCTCCGCCTTCATCCATCTGCGAATCGTTGCCGCTCTCGGCCTTTGCCTCGCCGGCCTGCTGCTCGGCGTGGCCGTGTTCGCACAACCCGGCAAAACGACGCACGCGAAATTCAGCCGTGTCGCATAGCCTTCACTCGATCGCCAACTCGCGCAGGAATACTTCGGCCGCGCGGTGGAATCGGGCAGCGCGCTCGAGCAACGGATTCGCGAGAACCAGGATTTTTCGGTTCTTCGCGACGAGGAGAAGCAGGACAAGCTGACGCTGCCGGCACAGTTGCGCGTCTGGTGGCGCAAGGCGCACCCGGAAGGCACGAGAAGCGGTGGCAAACACCAGATCGTGGTGACCTTCTCGAGCGCGGTCATGGCTGGATCAGCGAGTGTTGATTCCGGCAGTGGCAGCATCTCGAACTTCACGGTGAACGGTTCGCAGCTGACGCTCAATCTGCAGAACGTGACCGATGCGCAGAAGATGATCGTGACGGTGAACGGCGCGAGCGACGGAACGAACGTCGGCAACCTCAGTATCCCGATCGGCTTCCTCCTTGGCGACGCGAGCGGCGACGGTTTCGTGAACAGCGCCGATACCACGCTGGTGCGCAACGGTTCCGGGTCCAACACCGACGCGACCAACTTCCGCTTGGACGTGAACTGGGACGGCACGGCCAACAGTGCCGACGCCACCATCACGCGCTCGCGGTCGGGGCAGTTCGTTCCTTGACGCCAAGATCAGGTCGCGCGACGCAAGCGTCGCCAGACGCCGATGGCGTAAACGAAGTAGTAGCCGACGACGATCGCGCTGATGAAGAGCGAGCCGGGTGCGCCGGATTGCACGAGCCATGCACTGCCAGTGCCGGTGGTGCGCCATGCGTGCCAAAGGCGCCAGAAGCTGTAGAGCACGCGCGCTGCGACCGCCAAACTTAGGAGCAGGACGACCCATCGATTCGGTGTGTAATGCAGGGTGCGACCGGCGCGCTCCCACCGGGTGAGCGCGAGTCCGAATACGCCAAGCAAAGCGCCAGCCGCGAGGCCGCTCAGCGCGTGACTGAATGCTCTTGGCACCCAGAAGTTGGTGAAGGCGGACGCCCAGACGAAGACTGCCGTGGAGAAGGACATCAGCAGCAGGTTGACCGTGGTGATCCAGCCGCGCGCCTGTCGCCGAGCGCGGCCGAGGCGATAGCGCTGCACGAGCGACAAGGGGATTGCGAGCAGCACGAAGACCGGCAGGAGGAGCAGGAAAAGAATCGGCAGGAGAGGCACGGCAGGAACCTATCGCCCACTTAGACAAATTTCGCTTTGACCGGCGTCTGTCTTACCGATATGTGCCAGTGTTATATATGGCTTCAGCAATCCTCGATCGCGAACTGAAGAAAGGGAGTGCCGAGTTGTTGATTCTTTCTCTGGTCGAAGATACCCCGCGGCACGGCTACGACATCGGGCAGCTGATTGAGATTCGTTCGCGCGGCGCGCTCCGCTTCAACGTCGCGTCGCTTTATCCGCTGCTTTACCGCCTGGAGAAGCGCGGCTGGATTCGCGGCCGCTGGGTGGAGAAATCCGGGCAACGTCGGCGTCGTTACTACCGCCTCACGCCGGCGGGGAAGAAAGTGCTGGCCAGGCAGCGCGACGGCTGGCGCGAGTTCGTCGAGGCGATCAGCCTCATTACTGGAATTCAGCATGCCTGATTTCAAAGACGAGATCAGAGCACGCATCAGCGGCATCGGCGTCGCGCCGGAACGTGAGGCCGAGATCGTCGATGAACTTTCGCAGCATCTGGAAGATCAGCTCGAGCAGGCAACGATTCGCGG
>JALZAD010000192.1 GCA_030948555.1 Verrucomicrobiota bacterium
CTTTTTCCCTTTCTGGTTTTCTGGTTTTCAAATTTATTCTCCTCAGAGCTTCCGCGGATAGGTCGGCTTCACCGTCGCATAAACGATGAACGCGATGCCGATCACGATCATGAAGAAGGAATAAAACTGTCCGCGGGTAAAGATGCCGATCATCGATGCGTCGGGTTCGCGGAAGTATTCCACGATAATTCGCCCGACCGCGTAGAGCGAGAGGAACAAGCCCGTGATGACGCCGTTCGGAGTCTTCATGCGAGTGCGAACGAACCAGATGATCGCGAACAAAATCACCCCTTCAACAAGCGCTTCGTAAAGCTGCGAGGGATGCCGCGGCGTGAGCACGGTGCGCAGCACTGGCTCGATCTTCGGATTCACCGGGAACGCTTCCAGCACCTGCTCAGGCAAGGTGATGAGCGGATCGAATTGCCGGCACAGCGCGACCGCGCGATCGGCCAGCGCTTCGTTGCCCGGATCGATTAGCTCTTTCGGAAATTGCACGGACCACGGCAGAGTCGCGGCGCGGCCGTAGAGTTCGCCGTTGATGAAGTTTGCGCAGCGGACGAGGAACAATCCGATCGGCGCGGTGACGCAGAGATTGTCGCCCAGGTTGGTCCAGGACATCTTGTATTTGCGCGCGTAGTAGAGCGTGAAAAGCACGAGCCCGAGAATCCCGCCGTGACTCGCCATCCCGCCTTCCCAGACGCGCAAGATCGAGAGCGGCTCGCGCAGCATTTGCGGCTTGTAGAAGAGCACGTAACCAAGGCGGCCGCCGATCAGCACTCCGAAAAGCGCGGCCCAGCTGATGAAATCGCCAACCTGCGACACATGCAGATCTGCATATCCCTTCTTCGCCAGCCACGTCAGCAGCAGATAGCCGCAGATGAACGCGAGCACATATGCGAACCCATACCACCGCGGCCCGAAGCGCTCGGTGATGTGGAAGATGAACGGATTGAGATTGTGGAGGTAGTAAGCGAGCGCGTGCAACGGTGCCGCGTATATCGCAGCAACCGTTTGGCGCGTCGAGCGGCGTTACGTTGCCGCGAAAGGGTTCGCGGATTCTCTGAGCGGCCGCGCGGCCGGGGAGTGATCCGGTTGTGGTCGACTTAACTTTCGGACTTGTCGGTTGTCCCGATGTCGAACTGCCCGCCGCCACCCGTAATCGTCGAGGGCAATGGCTGCCCGCCCGCAACGTTATCGCCTTCCGCTTGCAGATCCTTCAGCTCAACTTCGTCCTTTTCGTCTGCTGACGTTACTTTCTCGCTCGGCTTGCTCATGCCGCGATCGTATTTAGCCGGTGGAGCTTGCGCGAGACAAATCCCGGGCCGCGGCGAAGCCCAGGCTACGCGTGGCGCGCAACGGCTTTCGCCGGCTTCAACACCTCACGCAGGAATGGCGCGGTGCGACTGATGCGATTTTTCGCCACTTCCTCGGGCGTGCCGAATGCGACGACTTCACCACCCTCGGCGCCGGCTTCCGGCCCAATGTCGACGATGTAATCGGCTTCCGCCATCACGCTGACGTTGTGCTCAATCACGATCACGGTGTTGCCCTCGTCGACGAGTCGATGCAGCACGTTGAGGAGCAGCTCGACGTCGGCCATGTGCAATCCGATCGTCGGCTCTTCTAATAGATAGAGCGTGGACTTCGGTTTGCGCATTTTGCGGATGCGTTCGTTCGCCGCGCGACTGACTCCGCGCGTGAGCTCGGTGACCAGCTTCAGGCGTTGCGCTTCGCCGCCGCTCAAAGTCGGGCTCGGCTGTCCGAGTTTCAGATAACCCAAGCCGGTATCGACGAGCAGCGACAAGGGTCGAGCGATCTTCACATTGGTGGCAAAGAAATTCGCCGCCTGCTCGATCGTCATTTCCATCACGTCGCCGATGCTCTTTTCGTTGTAGAGCACCTCGAGCGTTTGCGGGTTGTAGCGCCGCCCGCCGCAGTCTTCGCAAGGATGATAGCTGCTCGGCAGGAAGCTCATCTCGAGCTTGATCACGCCCTGGCCTTTGCACGTCTCGCAGCGGCCGCCTTCGGTGTTGAACGAGAACCGCGCATTCGTGTAGCCGCGCACCCGCGAGACTGGCAACTGCGCGTAGAGATTGCGGATCTCGTCGAAGACTTTGATGTAGGTCGCGGGCGTCGAGCGCGAGGTCTTGCCAATCGGCGATTGGTCGACTTCGTAGACGGTCTCGAAAAACTCCGCGCCCGTGAGCTGCGAAAAGAGCTCGCGCGTGGTGCTGACATTTTTCGCGAGGCCGTCGCGCACCGCCGGCAGGAGCACGCTGCGCATCAACGTTGATTTGCCGGAGCCGCTGATGCCGGTGATCACCGACAAACGATTCACCGGAAAACGCACGTCGACGTTCTTCAAATTATTGACGTTCGCGCCGCGGATCTCGACCCACTGCTCGACCTCGCCTAACGAGCGGCGCGTCTCGCGTGTCGGGTGACACATCGGCGCGCGCAGACAGCGGCCGGTCTCGGATTTCGTGTGCGCCTGGATTTCGGCGAGCGTGCCTTGCACGACCACTTCGCCGCCGTGCATGCCGGCGCCGGGACCGAGATCGATGATGTGATCGGCGCGTCGCATCGTCTCTTCGTCGTGCTCGACGATGACGAGCGAGTTCCCCTTTTCGCGCAGCTGCGTGAGCGTTTCGAGGAGCTGCACGTTGTCGCGCGGATGCAGGCCAATGGTCGGCTCATCGAGGACGTAAAGCACGCCGCGCAGATTCGAGCCGAGCTGCGCCGCGAGCCGGATGCGCTGCGATTCCCCGCCGCTCAACGTCTTGGCGCTTCGGCCTAACGAGAGGTAGCCGAGGCCGACGTTCTCCATGAACTCGAGTCGCTGCTGAATTTCCGGAACGAGATCGGCCGCGATCGTTT
>JALZAD010000410.1 GCA_030948555.1 Verrucomicrobiota bacterium
GATACAGGCACGGACAGTCTGCAGCTTTGCGGTCTACATGCGTGCGTGAAGCACCTGCGCGGCGCGAAGACCTGGACGCGCGCCTGCGACACCTTGAGCGAGGAAGTTGTCTGCTTTGTGCGCGAGAAGCTTGCCTCGAATCCGCGGCTACAGCATCTCCGCTGCTCGCTGCGTTAGGCGCATATCGGAATGACGATTTTCGAGCGAATCGTCACGCGTGAGATTCCGGCACAGATCGTCTGGGAAGACGACGATGTGATCGCGTTCCACGACGTTGATCCGAAAGCGCCGGTGCATGTGCTCGTGGTGCCGAAGCGAGTGATCCCGCGACTGGGCGAAGCAGCTGAAAGCGATCAGCAGTTACTAGGCAAACTACTGCTCACAACCCAACGGGTGGCGGAGAAACTGAATCTGCTCGCGAGCGGCTATCGCGTGGTCATCAACAGCGGACCCGATGCCGGCGAAAGCGTAGCACACCTGCACGTGCACGTGCTCGGAAAACGCCAGCTCAGTTGGCCGCCAGGCTAGTCGATGACTGCAGTCAGAGTATCGGGCTCTGCGGTTTCGAAAAATGCTTCGCCACTTTGGCGGGCCTGCGGATGCAACTGTGCCCCGACGCGAGCGCTTTCGCAGCTTCGTTGAGGCGCGGTGAGGGAGGGATTCGAACCCTCGGACTTTCGCCTTAGAGGGTCTCTCCGAGGCGAACGAGCGTATGCTTGGTTGCGCGGTCAAAGCTCTGGCGACAGGCGAGAACCAGAATATCAAATTGTTCTTAGCGTTCCTCCCGTTGGGCACTGTCCCAGTCCCAACTGCGCCCAAATAGCCTCATCTGACATCGCGAGTATCAGATTGCAGGATCAGATTTGCCGCTCGCTGTTCAGCTTTGTGTTCGGCCGCTCGACCATTCTGGCGTTACGACGCTGCGGAGTGATAATCAAACCGCAGCAGTCTCCGCTCCAGAGTGCAACGCGGGGTTCGGATTGGGGCGGTTTAAAACATCTTATTGCCCGGCGTGCCCTACATCGCGCTCCCATGTCGACGAAACTTTGAAACCTTGCGCCAGGATTCCTTTAGATACTGGTGAAAAGCCAATTATGAACTTCACCAAACCCACTCTGCTCCTCTTCTCAGCCACTTGCGCGTTCAGCCTGCTGCTGGCTCCGAATGCTCACGGAGCCGCCGGCGACCTCTACCAAGTGTCTCCGTTTAATGGTTCGATTTATAAATACAGTCCGGGGAACGGAACGCCCACAATTTTTGCCAGCTACTTAGTCCAAACCGCCAGTAACCTTGCTTTCAACAAGGCGGGAGATCTCTTCGTGGACGAGGGCGAAGGCACTTCGGCCCGGATCCTGAAGTTCTCGGCGGCTGGCGTAAAGACCACGTTCGCCACAGGCGTCGACGCCCGCGGAATGGTCTGCGATAATGCCGGCAACCTCTTTGTGTCCGATGCGCTCAGCAAATCGATCATCAAAATAACTCCGGCCGGCGTGAGGACCACCTTCGCGTCCGGGCTTAGCGTGCTGGGCTTGCGCTTTGATCTGAGCGGAAACCTGATCGCCTTGGACTACGGCGGTGGCGTCACCGGACAGGCAAAGACTTACTCTATCGCCCCGGACGGTACGATCACATCCTCTACCGGCCGAGACCGTCAGGTCTGTTCCGCCGTCGACCCTTTGGGCAGGACGTTCGTTGGGACGAGCGACGGCGTGATTTACGCCGCTTACCATACGTATTACCCCGAGTCCGGATTTGGCGTCGGCACTTCCGGGATCTATGCCGGCGGTTTGGGCTACATCGAGGGGATGGCGTGCGATCCAGCGGGCAATCTTTTCGTTTCGACCCCGTCAGGAACCCTTCGCTTCGACCGGAAGACCGGCGCCAAGACCACCTTTTCCAGCGCGAGCGACGGCGCCGCACTGGCTTTCGAGCCACCGCGCGCGCTCGCTTTGAACATCTCGACGCGATTGGGCGTGCAGTCGGGAGAGAACGCTCTCATTGCCGGGTTCATCGTGACCGGCCCGGATCATAAACAAGTCCTCGTCCGAGGAATGGGTCCTTCGTTGAGCAAGGCGGGCGTCCAAGGCGCGTTGCAGAATCCGAACATCGAAATGCACTTCCCTACCGGTGTCGTCATCAGCAATGATAATTGGAAGACCGGCAATGCCGCTCCGGTGATCCAAGGCACCGCTTTCGCGCCCAGCGACGATCGCGAGTCGGCCCTGGCTTTTGACCTTCCTCCGGGGACTTACTCCGTGATCCTGACTGGCGTAGCCAATACAGCGGGTGTTGGCTTGGTCGAGGTTTACGATACCAACCAGAATTCAAACTCCGCTCTCGCGAATATCAGCACCCGTGGCTTCGTCGGTAGCGGAGACAACGTGATGATCGGCGGATTCATCCTCGGTGGAGGGAACGGCGCCGCCCGTCTCGCGATTCGCGCGATTGGCCCATCCCTGGCTGCCGCTGGAATCTCAAATCCTCTTGCTGACCCAACGCTGACCCTGCGCGACGCGAATGGTGGGGTCGTCAACTTCAATGACAACTGGGGCGACACGGATGCCACGCAAATCCATGATGCCAAGATCAACCCACCGAACCTGGCCGAATCGGCGATGATCGTCACGCTGCCGGCCGGGAACTACACCGCGATTGTTGCGGGGAAGAATGGTGGGACCGGCGTCGGGTTGGTGGAAGTCTACAATATCCAGTAACTGACGGCTGAAGGCGATAGCTCCAGAAATTCGCGCAAGCGATGATCTGCGATGTTCCCAGCGGCCGTTGCCGGAATCCCTCGGCTCCGAACAGAAGAATCGTAAACTCGTCGAGTCAGCGGACGTCTGCAGCGAATTTTCCTGCCGCTATTAATGCTGTTTCGACTGACACGAATTGTGCCGCCGCGGTTGGGTCGCGGCGGAGCGCGTCCTCGAAGCAGCCGCGCATCCGGTTCGACTGCATCCAATAGCTGGTGCAGCGCAACTACCGGCGGCAGTAGTGCGGAAAGACTCTGCGTCCTATTGTGACTCTCGTTCTTACTGCTGCGCTTGTAGGTGTTACAACAGAGTAGAGCGGTGAGGGAGGGATTCGAACCCTCGGTAGCCTTTTGGACTACGACGCTTTAGCAAAGCGTTGCTTTCGACCACTCAGCCACCTCACCAGCAGGTAGCGAGAATATGGGGCGGCCGCACTGCCGTC
>JALZAD010000197.1 GCA_030948555.1 Verrucomicrobiota bacterium
AGCTGATCAATCCAAACCGTCAGGGCGAAGGCCGCGCGGTAAAGGCTGTGATCTTCGAAGCTTTCCGCGCAGGCGGCAATCTGCTCTTCCGGGCTCTGGTATTCGTTCTCGCCGTCCTCGTCGCCGAGCATGGCATCGACTTCATCTGACCAGTCGTCGCTGTTCACGAGCTGCGACCATCCCATCTCGCGCGCGATGATTTGATCGCGCTGCGGATGATCGAGGTACTTCTCGAGCAGCTCCATGTACTTCTCCGTCTTCTGGTCCTGCTGCTGCAGGAAGCGCTCCCAATCGTATTCATCCCACGCGCGTTCGGGCTCGTGGTCGTATTCGGGCATGATTCTTTTTAGGCCGCTTTCGTTAGTCGCGCAAAAAAGTTTTGCGCGTCGCGCGCGTTGGTTCACCGCGCTGATCGCGCGTAGTCAGCACTGATGACTTGGAGGTCCTTCGCTATATTTTCGCGCTCTTCGCGAGTTGCTGCACGATGCGCTCGAATCGCGCATCACCGCGCAAACGATCCCAGCGCAAACTGAGCAGCTCGCCGTAAGAAGGGCCGCAAGGGACCGTCGCAACTTCTTCCAGCAACTCGAACGCGTGATCGGTTTGGCCAGCGCGCATCAGCACCTCGGCGCGAATGAGTTTGGTCCCCGGTGCATCGATCGGAGCTGTCTGGGTGGCGACCGCTTGCTCGCTCTCAGCAAGCGCGTCATCCAAGCGCCCGAGGTAAGAATCAATGCGGGCAATGCTCCCGAGGATACTCGGCGCCGGACTCAAACTTCTGCGGCCGGGCTGTTGCTCGCGCGCCGCGAGCTTTTCGCGCAGCGGCAGAACGATGGATTCCAGCAATGGCCGATTTCCCTGCTGCTCCGCGACGAGAGCTCGCATGAAATCGACCCGCATCTTCATCTCGTCGATGAAGTGGTCCCAGGGTAGATCTGCGACCTCACGATTGAATCGCTCGAGGTCGCGTTCGGCGAAGGCGATCGTGACGGAGAGGACTGATCGGTAACCGCTGGGATCAAACTGCTCCGGGACTTCGGCAAGCTGCGCGCGCGCCTTTGCCACGTCGCCGCGCCAGATCGAATTTGCGACCTTGTGCGCGCGATAGTAGTTCGGCCCGTTCGGAAACCGCGCAATGGCCTCGTCGCAGACCCGGTCCGAGTTCCGGTAATCGCGCAGCGCGCTGTATGTCTCTTTCAGGATGTTCGGGATGTTTGAATTTCCCGGCGCGAGTTGCTTCGCCCGTTCCATCTCGAGCACCGCTTCCGCCCACATCCCGGCGCACTCTTCTGCTTGCCCGATTTGCCGGACAACGTAAGCGTCGTCAGGCCGCTCCTGCTGCAGCCCGCGCAAAACCTCGAGAGCACGTGGACAATCACCTGTCGACGCCGCCCATATCGCGTCTGCCAAACGCGTTTCAAACGCACCAGGAGCCAATCGCATCGCGTGCTGCAACGCTGCCTCGGCCTGGCCGAGTCGCGCCGGCGTTTGATCCACCCAGCCATGCAAATTCAGATGCAGTCGACACAACGTCGCGAATGCGAGCGCGAAAGTCGGATCGTGTGTGACGGCGCGATTTAGCAGTTCGATGGCCCGCCGGTTATCGCCCTCCCAGTCGGTCGAGGTCGCGATGTCGTCGATCAAGGCCTTCCCGCGCAGGTAAAGGTCGTAGGCCACGAGATCAGACGTCGGTGGCGGCGGCACCGCTACAGTTTCGTCTGACCGGAGCTGGTTTGTCTTTGGAACGAGATCAATCGGGCGCCGCGCTTCCTCCATCAGCTTCGCAAAGCGCGGATCGTCGCGCAGTCCATCCCATCCCGGGTCAAGGGCAAGCGCGCCAAAGTTGATCGCGTAGGGAGTAGAAAGGAGCGCCGCAAGTTTGTTCAGCGCGACCTCGTTCTCTCCCACCCACGCGTAGACCTTCGCTTGCACGGTCGCAACCTGCGCGCCTTCCACTGCATCATGGGACAGCTCCACTGCGCGTTGCGCCTGTCTGATCGCTTCTTCTTTCTCGCCGAGCCCTGCTTCGACTAAGGCCACGTAGCTGAGCGAGGTTGGATCATCAGGATTCGTCGCTAAATCTTTTTCGAGTAAATCCCGCGCGGCACTGAACGCTTCGCGAGACCTTGCTTCGTCGCCGCGCGCTCGCGCGAGCAACCCCCGGAAAAGTAGGACCCACTTCTGCATGGGCTCGGCTTTGATTCCATCCGCGCGCTCCGTGGCTTCGGCAAAGTTCCGCTCGAACACTGCAATTTGCAGCAGCAGGTAATCCTCTGCGGCGCTGTGCATCGGCGATGCGGCCAGCGCCGCGCGTGCTGCTTTTGTGTCGCCTTGGGCGAGCGCTGCTGCCGCTTTCTTCCGCCAAAGGGGAGCCGCGAATTGCGGCGGCACGACAGCTAAAGCACGATCAACGATGCGCTCGGTGTCCGTATAGCGGCGCAGCGCGGTGTAGATTTCAGCCGCCACGGGAATGAGCGCGGGATCACGCGGATCGAGCGCGATCGCTTGCTCGCAATGGTCGAGCGCCTCTTTGAACTTCCCGAGTCGTCGCTCAATCTCGGGCGCGAGTTGCAGCGCATCGATGCTCGTCGGTGCGGCGCGCAAGGCGGCGATAACTTCGTTCTCGGCGCGAGGCAGGTCGCGTCCGACCACATAGAAATAAAGCGCCTGTGCAAAGTGCGCGGCGCCCGAACCGGCAGCGAGGCGCTGCGCCGCATCAGCCGCTGCTTTCCCAGCGTGCGCGTGGAGATTATCGTGCTCGAAACGCTCGTAAAGATAGAGGTGCGCTTCAGCCAAGAGCGAGTAAGCGAGCACGAAATTCGGGTCGCGCGTCGTGGCCTGTTCCAGCAGACGCACAGCACTCGTTAGGCTTTCCTGATATTTCGGGCCGGTGCCGAATTCGTAAACCAGTGTCCGGGCCCGCAGGAAGAGCTGACGAGCTTCGGGATCGTGGGTCGCTTCATCTGGGTTATCGGCCGCGGCGAGTTTCGACGATGGCACTTTCGTCTGTGGCTGACTCGCTGAACGGAAGAGAACAAAGCCGAGCAGAAGACCAATCGCCGAGAGCGCTACGGCACCGGCGATCCGTCTGCCATTGCGACGTACGAACCGCCGCGCCACGTACGATGTCGTGTTCTTACGCGCGCGAATCGGTCTGCCGTCGAGATGACGCCGCACGTCATCCGCAAGCGCGGCCACGGACGCGTAACGGCGTTCGGGTTCTTTTCTTAACGCGGTGAGCGCAATAACATCGAGGTCGCCGCGCAACTGCCGCCGCCGTTCCGTGTTCACCGCCGCGAGGCTGGGCCGGA
>JALZAD010000007.1 GCA_030948555.1 Verrucomicrobiota bacterium
GTGCAGGCGCTAAGCAGCACCAGTAGCGTCGATCCCAGGACGCAAACTCCCCCGCGAAGACTGCGGAGAGAACTCACTTGCCGGCGTTTTACTGCGCCGGCTAAGTCGGTGCAAGCAAATTAGCCGCTAACACTTTCGTTAGTAGCTATCGCTCATCCGGCACCTTCGGCGTGACGTGCTGCTGGACGGCTGCAATGAACTGCGGAAGGTTCGCGACGGCATCCGGACAAAGCAGCTGCATGGTGTGCACGCCAAGCATCCGGTAGCTCTCGAATTGCGACTCGCTGAAGAACTGGTCGGTCGTGCTCTCGTGCGGGAAAGAGTCGTTCGTCTTGAAGTATTCGTAGATGTCGCGCGGCTCGTTTCCGTAGCAGGCTGGCTTGATGTAAACGATCACGCCGTCAGGAGCATCTTCCCCGTCGACATCGCGATAGCGAATCCGACCGACCGCGGCGTGGCAGCCGCGTTCGTTCGTTGAACGTTCATCGTGCCGGCCGTAGATCCTGATCTCGTCGAACTCGATGCAGATGCCGAGGTCGATGCGGATCTTCCGCACGGCATCGCCAAGGTCCGCAAAGGAACACTCCGGGTCCTGACCCGCGTCGCTGACCACGATGTAACGCGAGCGACGCAGGACCATCTCATAGAGAGCGAGGTTCTCGAAGTGCCCGCCATCCGATAGGTAGACATAAGGATTCACTTCATTGGTCAAGCCGAAGGCTTCGGCAACAATGGGGCGCACACTGAAGTTTGGATAAGCTAGCTGGAAGGTCTTATCGCCCGCGGGCCCAGGATTACCAAACCAGGCGCCGAGCCGGACGTTGAGCAGAGTTAGGATGAAGGTCACGAAAGGTGACGAGTGGTAGCCCATGTTTGGACTGGCGGCGGCACCGGAGACCGTCATCGCGGTGCCTAACGACAGCTCTCCGCCATAGCGATGGTCTTCCGGCGCGCGCATCTTGCGGTAGCCCACGACGTAGGAGCCGCAATGGAACGGCGACATGGTGAAGTTCGTCGCCTTACGCTGCTGCCACGCCAGCCTGGTGCCGCCGACCAGGTTCAAGGCAACGTTGATGATGGGGAAGAGACGATTGCCGGATCGTTCTGCCTGCCAGAGGGTGCGGAGCGCCTTGTTGTCATGCTCATCGAAGCCGGTGAAGGGGTTAGGGTCGCGTAGCTTGTTCGACGCGCCGAGGTAGGCGCGGATCAAACGATCGCGATACATCGCGTGGAGCGAGAACTTGTTCGTGTTGATCAGGTGCGCCATGGCGAAGGCCGCGAGGGCGAGCACGCTCGCGAGTGAGACGACCAGCCAGGTAGGCGTGTAGAGGATGACGTTCAGATACTCGACTACCTCACCCAGCGTGCTGGACGGGTCATCTAGGTTCCATGACACAGCGAAAAGCTCGCCAAGATGCTTCGCCAGGATGGTCATGGCGCGGGTGATGAAGACAATCAACACAAGAACAAAGAGCACGGCGGCGATGCTAGCCGCCTTCGACAATAACAACGCAACCGGGCCGGCTTTTTCTTTCTGCTTTTCGTTGGCGGGGATGGAACTGCTGCGACTGGCCAGGATAGTTAGCGCGCCGGTGATTGCGCCAAGCGAGAGTGTGCTGAGAAAGGAAACGCCGCGCTGAAGAAGCAGCGGGCCATAAAGCACAACCGCGCTGATAAGAATCCAGGCCACACTAACGCCTAGAAACCATCCGGTGGCGCGACCCCACCACTCGCGATCGGAGTCGCTCGTCCATCGGCTGGTGATGCCGGCGAAGACCATGATTGCGATAAAGAAGAAGCTAAGAAAAAGCGGGACCGCGAAGCAGGTGTAGAGATCGGCGACCGCTTCTGGTTGGAGGAAGATCTTTGTCGCACCCAGCCAAAGGAGCCAGCCGCCGACGCCTCCCGACACGACGACCGCGAGAAACTCCTTGAGCTGAAATCCATGGGCGCGTCGAAGCGAATGAATCCAGGAGAGGATGTGGAGAACGATGCCGAAGGCGATGAACGGAAGTTCCTGGTGGAAGTCCTGCATGCCAATGAAGCGCCAGGCCAGCACGGGACGTTCGTAGTGTCGCCACCAGGACCAATGGTTCGTGATTAGAATTGCCGCGAGCACCATCGGAATGAGGCAGAAGAGGAGGAAGGTGTTCTGGTTCCAGCGGGCGTTACCGCCGCAGGGCAGGTTCTTGCCCATGTAGGCGACAGCGATGGCCACGAATAACCCGCCGACGACTAGCGGCGCGTAGGAGTAAGGCCGCTCAGGCATGAGCAGAATCGAGATGTAGAACCATGGAACAAGGAGCGCGGCGGCAATAAGCGGTAGCAGAACGCACCAGTTTAAGATGAGGTTCCGGACGTAGGTCCCTATAAGTGTCCAGGTGTCGGCGGAGAGAAGACCTAGACGAGGGCTAAGGTAGTTACTGTAGCTGCGCAGGTTCTGGATCGGCTCGGGCTCGGGGTTAGGCCGGCTATCTTGCCGCGGATGCGCCAGCCGAGCGGCGACTTCTTCTACGCCATTCGGCTCGTTGTTGATCCAGGCCTGTAGCCAGCCGCCAATGTAGCCACCGCCTGAGACAGTCGAGACGTAGTGGAACTTCGGCAGGATGCCGCAGCGGGCGAGGCCCTGGAGGATTCCAAGCGCGAAGGTCGCGCTACGAATGCCGCCGCCGGAAATACAGAGCGCGGCCTGCGGTTCTTCGAGCTCATGAACGGCGCGCCAGTAGGCCTTCAGGCGATCGCTCTCTGACGTGGTAGACGATTGCTCCGGCAGCGGATGATGAAGCTGCGCGAACTCCTCCTCGAGCACGACGTGCAGAGGCAGCGAAGGATTCGGCTGGGGTTTTTCCGCCATGGAGATTGGCGCTAGCGCCGAGCAATAGCGGGCTGGCGCTCGTTAGGCAAGCGTGCTCGCATCGGCTACGCCGCGAAGTCCTCGTTCGGCTAGGAGGTGAGCACTGACTTAGAACAATAGACGGTGCCCGCACAGGTGACCGAGACAGTGACTGCGACGCAAACTTTTAACCGGGTGCAGATGCACGCCGTGCAGAGTCGTGTCATCTTCACGACCCGTTACTCATGAAGCGTATTTTCGTCCTTCTCGTTGTCGCTGCTGTCGCGTTGCCAGGCGCTTTCGCGCAGAACCAGCCGCCCGTTGTCACCAGTCAGCTGCCGAACCTCACGTTGTATGCGGGAGCGGCCGATGCGTTTGTTGACGCGACGACTGGCTTCGCTGATCCGGACGTGAGCAATGCGGTCCGGCTTACGACGCCGCAGGGGTCCATCGACTTCGCGCTTTACGGCGCACAGAAGTCGATCACGGTGGCGAATTTTCTCCGCTACGTGAATG
>JALZAD010000041.1 GCA_030948555.1 Verrucomicrobiota bacterium
GCGCCCGTCCTACAGCAGAGTACGAAACTGCTTTGCCCTCAACGAGCGCTGTCGACGCAAATCGCAAGCTCGTGCGTAACGCGCAGGTCGAACTCGAGGTCATTAAGTTCGATGACGCGGTGCAGAAGGTCACTGCGTTTTCCAGCGAAGATCGCGGCTACATCGCGACGAGCAGTTCGGAGCGGCAGTCGAATGGGAAATTACGCGGCGAAGTGGTGGTCAAAGTTCTGCCGGATCGGCTGGATGCGTTCCTTCTGAAACTGCGCGGACTCGGCGAGGTGAAGAACCAGACGCTCGGGACGGAGGACGTGACGAAGCAGTACTTCGACGCGGATTCGCGCCTCAAGAACGCCCGTGTCATGGAGCAGCGTTTGGTCGAAATCCTGAAGACGAAGAGCACCAAAGTGGCGGACTTACTCGAGGTGGAGAAAGAGCTCGGCCGGGTGCGCGAGCAGATCGAGACCATGCAGGGCGAGCTGAAGTACATGGATGCGCAGGTCGCCTTCGCCACGGTGACGATCACGCTCGCGGAAAAGGACATGGATGTGCCCGCGGCGTTCCTCTTGAAACGGCGCGCAACCCTCGCGCTCTTCTCGACCGACGTGGAGAAATCGTTCGGCGAATTGAAGAGCGTGATCGACGGCGCGAAGGCGCAGATTTCGTCGTCAACGCTCGACCGTGACAGCAGCGGCGAAGCGACCGCGCGGCTCACCTTGTTGATCGTGCCGGAAGAAGCGGACGCGTTAATCGAGCGCATCAAAGGCATGGGGCGGGTGCAGAATTACAACGAGCAAACGGACCGCGTGGCGCAGGGCGGCAGCGGCATGGGCGAGAACGCGAAGGTGGAGCGCGATAAGGTGCAGTTGAGCATCACGATTTCGCGGAACGAGCAGGAGCCGGCGCTGCAAACCACATCGCTGCGCATCCTCACGAGTGATGTGAGCGAGAAGGTCGCGCGCCTGAAGGAGAACGCCGCGAAAGCGGGCGCGGAGATTCGGAGCTCGTCCTTCGCGCGCAATCCGGACGGGCAGGAAGTCGGCAACATCACCTTGCGGGTGGCGATGAAGAACTATGCGTCGCTCATCAGCTCGTTCGATCAGCTCGGGAAGGTCAAAGACGTGAGCGTGCAGCGCGAAGATCGCCGCGGGGTGATCAACGAGGAGACGGCGCCGGCAGACGTCACCATCCAGGTTTACAGCCAGCCGAACATCGTTGGCGACGAGACGGGATTGTTCGCAACCGTGCGGCGCACGCTCGGTCAAGGTGCGTCGGCGTTGATGTGGAGCCTGCGCATGATCGGTGTGGCGCTGGCGTTCTTCGCTCCGTGGGTGCTCGCGCTGGCCGTGCTCGTGTGGGTCGTCCGGCGCGTCGCTCGCCTGCGTGCGCGGCGACGCTCCGCACGAGAAGCGGCCGAGTGATCGACCATCCCGTCATCCTGAGCCGCGCAGACGGCGAAGGACCCCGCACAGGGTGCTTGGCGCACGCCGAACAACGCGACAACCAAGCACCCTTTGTGAGGTCCTTCGGCGAGCTTCGCCAGCCTCAGGATGACCGCGCGCTTAGCCGCGATCAGCCGCTCGCCTGCGTGCACACCGACGCTCCGCACGAGAAGCGGCCGAGTGATCTACCCATGCCGTCATCCTGAGCCGCGCAGACGGCGAAGGACCTCGCACAGGGTGCTTGGCGCACGCCCAACAACGGAACAACCAAGCACCCTGCGTGAGGTCCTTCGGCGCGCTTCGCCAGCCTCAGGATGACAGGTGGGGCGTCGGCTGTTACGCAAAAGTTGTCACTGCGAGCGCTGCCACCGGGGTGAGGAGAACGAGATCGGCAAGGGCGGTGCGAACATCGGGTGGAAGGCTGTTCCGCCACGCGTGGACCGCTCCGAGAAGGAAGGCGCTTAGCGCGACCGAAAGATGAATTACTCCAGTCGCGCTACCTGCTCCCGCAAGCACGACGTTGGTTACGCAGATGAACGCAAGCACTGGCGCGACGTAGGGTTCGATGCGCGGAAACGCCGTCGCGATAGAGATTCGATCCTGCGCGGAATCCAGCTCGCGTTCCCACAGCGCAATGCTGATGCAGTTCAGCGAACAAAGACACGCGAATGACAGCCAGACGGGCAGCGCGGATGTGGTGAGGTTACGGAGCAATCCCACCATCGTGCCGGCGGCAAAGATGAAACCGATGCTGATTTCTTTCATCGGCAACACGCGCCATGACGACGGACGCAGCCGATTGATCAACAGATAGGCGACGGCAAACGCGCCGACGCTTCCGCCGACGACAATGGACATTCGATCAAGCTGCGTCGCGACCACCAGTAGGTCGGCTAAGGCAATCACGGCGACACCCACAAGCCAGACGCGCACATGGTTGAGGCAAACGCGCTGCCGTAAAGATGTCGGAGCATGCCGGTCTAGCGACACGCTATCGCCAAACCGATCCGCTAGATAAACGAACCACGCGGTCAGGAACAAGGCCGCTGTCGCGCCGCGCGGAATCGGCGCGTGAAAGCAGCGCGCGAAGAGCCATTGCCAGCTCACGGCGACGAGCGGCGCATCGAGGCAGATGAGATTCATCCAGACGAGCGGCGAAATCCGTTTCTCCTCTGGAAGCGCGCGCGCGGGGTTGAAGCTCTCGCTCGCAGGGCTGTCGATCATGCGTTAAACTTCACAGCGTTAGCGCCCCCACATTTTCATCGCCTATGAACTCGAACAACGGCATCTCCTTCGACAATGCGGCCGTCGCCGCGCTTCCGAAACACCTTCTGCAATTCGCGGTCGACCAGCGCTACGACGAATACACCCCGGTCGATCATGCGGTCTGGCGTTTCATCATGCGGCAGAACACGTTTTTCCTGAAGGAGTACGCGCACAAGGTTTACTTCCAGGGTCTGCTCGAGACCGGCATCTCGTCCGAACGCATCCCACGCATCAGCGAGATGAATGAAATTCTCGGCCGCATCGGCTGGGGCGCGGTCGCGGTCGATGGCTTCATTCCGCCAGCGGCCTTCATGGAATTCCAAGCCTACAAGGTGCTCGTGATCGCGTGCGACATGCGCCAGATCCATCACATCGAATACACGCCCGCGCCGGACATCGTCCACGAAGCGGCGGGGCATGCGCCGATCATCGTGGATCGTGAGTTTTCGGAATACCTGCAGCGCTTCGGCGAAGTGGGCGCGAAGGCGATGCAATCGCGCAAAGACTTCGAGCTTTATGAGTCGATCCGTCGTCTCTCGATTCTCAAGGAGCTGCCGAATCCGGACGAGAAGGAGCTGGCCGAAGCGACGCGCGAAGTCGAATACCGCTTCGCGAATCTGGGCGAGCCATCCGAGATGGCGCTGCTTTCGCGGCTGCACTGGTGGACGGTGGAGTACGGACTGATCGGCACGATCGAGCAGCCGAAAATTTACGGGGCCGGTTTGCTTTCTTCGATCGGGGAGTCGGTCAGCTGCCTCGAGTCGAACGTGAAGAAGATCCCCTACTCGAGCGACGCCGCGAACCAGCCGTTCGACATCACGACGAAGCAACCGCAGCTCTTCGTCTGTCGCGATTTCCACCATCTCAGCGATGTGCTCGAAGAGTTCGCGAGCAGGATGGCTTATCGCGTCGGCGGGCTCGAAGGCTTGAACAAGGCGGTCGAATGCAAACGACCCGCGACGGCAGAGTATTCATCCGGACTGCAGGTCACGGGCGTGTTCACTGAGATCTTCGCGGACGACCACGGCCAGCCGATCTACCTGCGCACCACTGGCCCGACGGCCCTCGCTTACAGAAACAAACAGCTCGAAGGCCATGGCAAAGATCGCCACGCGGAAGGCTTTGGCGCGCCGATCGGACGCTGCAAGGAGCCGGCTCTCCGCGAAGGCAGCGACGCCAGCTTTGAATTTGAAAGTGGCGTGACCGTCGCCGGGCGTGTCGAACGTCTCGTTAGGCAAGACGGCCAGCTGTTGCTCGTCACGTTCTCGGATTGCACGGTGAAGCTGGGCGACCGCGTGCTCTTCGATCCAGCCTGGGGCGAATACGACATGGCTGTCGGCGAGCGCATCACGTCGGTCTTCAACGGCGCGGCGGACAAGGATGCTTTCCTGGAAGTGGCGCTCGTGCCGAAGGATCGCACGATTAAAGTCCCGTCCGACGAGAAGCGCAAAAAGCTCGAAAACCTATACGCCCAGGTGCGGCAAATTCGCGACAGCAAGAAGGGCTACGAACGGCTCGGAGAAATTTGGGAAACGCAACAGGCGGAGCATGCGGACGACTGGCTGCTCTCGATGGAGATCTTCGAAATTCTCGATGACGCCGGCGAGCAGAACGAGCTGAAGCAGCGCATCGTCGGGTTCCTGAACGAGAAGAAGAAGCTCGATGCCGACAAGTCCACGCTGATCGAGTGGGGCTTCCGTCTCGTGACTTATCACAAGACGACGCTGCAAACCGCCGCGCATTAGCGCTCGTTAGGCCGCTGCAATGGATCGCGCGTCGCGGAGCCTATCCGAGTTGCTCGAGCGCAACCGCGCCTGGGCCGCGGGCGTGCGTGCGCAGGACCCGCGCTTTTTCGAAAAGCTTTCGCAGCAGCAATCGCCAGAGTTTCTCTGGATCGGCTGCTCGGACAGCCGCGTGCCTGCGAACCAGATCATGGGCATGGCGCCGGGCGAGGTGTTCGTGCATCGGAACATCGCGAATGTCGTGGTGCACACCGACCTGAATTGTCTCTCGGTCATGCAGTTCGCGGTCGATGTGCTGAAGGTGAAACACATCATCGTCACGGGTCATTACGGTTGCGGCGGGGTGCAGGCGGCGTTACGCGGCGCACGCGTCGGCCTGGCGGATAATTGGATCCGGCATGTGCAGGATGTGCGGCAGAAACACGAAGCGCGGCTGAGTGAATTAAGCGACAACGATGCCCACGCGCGGCTCTGCGAACTGAACGTGATCGAGCAGGTCGCGAATGTCTGCGAGACGAGCATCGTGCGGGACGCGTGGGAACGCGGACACGAAATGACGATTCACGGTTGGATCTACGGCTTGGAGGACGGC
>JALZAD010000044.1 GCA_030948555.1 Verrucomicrobiota bacterium
CATGCGCGTTGCATCGACATTCCAAATCGCGACGCGGGCACTGCGTCGGAACAAACTTCGCTCCGGATTAACCGCGCTCGGAATCATCATCGGCGTGGCGGCGGTGATCGCGATGGTGAGCATCGGCAATGGCGCGAAGGCGCAGGTGGAAGCGCAGATCGCGAGCCTTGGGCAGAACGTCATCCTGATTTTTTCCGGCAGCACAACGGCGAGCGGGATTCGCACCGGCTGGGGTGGCGCCGGGACGTTGAAGATCGAGGATGCAGAGGCGATCCGGCGCGAAGTTCCGTCAGTCACATTCGTGAGCGAGGAAGTCGTCTCGACCTCGCAAGTCGCGGCCGGGAATCAGAATTGGTTTACGCGCATCTACGGCGAGTCCGCGGATTATTTTCAACTGCGCCAATGGTCGCTCGCTTCCGGCGCGCCGTTTACCGCGCAGGACGTCCGCAGTTCGAACAAGGTCTGCGTTATCGGTCGCACGACTGCGACGCAGATCTTCGGAACGGAAGATGTCATCGGGCAAGTGCTGCGGGTGAAGAATGTGCCGTTTGTCGTGACCGGCGTGTTGACTGCGAAAGGGCTCAGTCCGCAGGGCACTGATCAGGACGACATCGTGGTGATGCCTTACAGCAGCGCGATGAAACGAGTGCTCGGCGGCGGGACGACGTTGCGCAACATCAACGCGCAGGTCGCGACCGCCGCGGAACTCGCACCAGCGCAGCAGCAGATCATCGAATTACTCCGGCAGCGTCACAATATCCGCGAGGGACGCGATGATGATTTCACCGTGCGGACGCAGGAGGAGATCGCGGAAACGGCGACTGCGACGTCTCGCGTCATGACGTTGTTGTTGGGGGCAATTGCGAGCGTCTCGCTCATCGTCGGCGGGATTGGGATTATGAATATCATGCTCGTGAGCGTGACGGAGCGGACGCGTGAAATCGGCGTGCGTCTGGCGGTGGGCGCGCATGGACGTGACATCCTCACGCAGTTCCTGATCGAAGCCGTCGCGCTCAGCTCGATCGGCGGGATCATCGGGATCATTCTTGGCCTCGGGACGTCACAGATTTTGTCGCGCGTAGCGAGCTGGCCGACCTTGATTTCGGTCAGCTCGATCGTGATCTCGTTTCTGTTTAGCGCGGCTGTCGGCGTGTTCTTCGGCTTTTATCCTGCGCGGCAAGCCGCCGCCCTCGATCCGATCGAAGCGCTACGTTACGAGTGAGGCGGGTCTAGCGAGGTCGCGGACCCAGCGGCGTCTGCCGGAGACGATCACGACGGCGAGCAGCGCAATGATGCCGATGACGCTCGACGGCTCGGGCACGACGGAAAGTTCAACGCCCTGATAGTCGTGCATGAGCGGGTCAGAGGAGGTCGTCGAACTCTGCGAGCGCGCCGCAAGAGAATAGCGGGCGCTCTCGGTCAGCGTCTCGGCGATGGCACGAAGTTGAAGCTTCTCCTGCGCGGCAGGTTGTTGTGCGACGTCAGTGCGAGGGGCCACCGATTGACTTGCAAGGTCGACCTGAGTCTCCGCAGCCGTTCTGTGCTGCTGCGACCGCGCCGGCGTCTCCGACGACGAAGCGCTGGTTACGGAATCAGCAACAACCGAACTGACCGGCGTCCGTTCTACTCGCGCGATTTCAGGAGGCAGATAGATCAACTCCGGCGCAAGCGGCATCCCCGAAACAGTGCGAGACAGCAACCGCGCAGCTGAAAAGTGCGCGAGGAAAAGGCCGCCCGCGAACGCCGCAATCGTCAACAGAATGCAAGCCGACATTGCGCGTCCGATTCGCCATCTGCGACGACTCGAAGCGCGCCGCTCGCACCTGAATTGATCGGCCGGGAAGCCCATGACCTCCCTTGTTGAGCACGATCCATTCCGGCTCGCCGCGTGGAGATCTCAGCACCTCGACGTGCGCAGTAGTCGCAGAATTTTGCCTGCTTAACCCGGCTCGCCCGATTCGACGAAGTAAAGCATCCGCCAAATCCGATCGATCTGTCCGCGTTCAATCACCTGCACGGGCGTTGAGCCATCGAACGCGGGATTGGGCTCTTTCAACCAGTGGCCGACTTCCTTCGGCTTCATCAACCGTGAAAGGCTGTCGAGCAGGCGATCCATTTCCGTAAGGGCGCGACGAACAGGAGCCGACGGCGCTTTCCCGCTTGCCCAGCCCGCGACCGCGCGCAGAGAAAACCCAGTCATCCGGCTAAGTGTCTCCTGCCGGAGGCCAAACTTGTCCGAAAGCTCCTGCAATGCGGGCGGCGTTGCTGCCTTGAATGCGGGGTACGCCGGCGCTGTTTCCTGGACGCGGCTCTTTGAAGTTTCTCGCGTCTTCGACTTCGATCGCTTGGCTTTCATAACTCGATGTTGATCCATCGCGCCCCACCACGCAAGCACTTTTTCGTGCACATTTGCGTGCAGCTCTATTCGTCTCTTCCGCGGATCCGGTCAAGCTTCCCAGGTTCGCAGACGAAGGCTTCGGCAACTCCGGAATGGTTCTCCGGGAAGTAGACAACATTAATTCCGTCCGGCACGCGCGCTGAAGACACCAGCAGCGCGTTCGCGCCTGCATCGAAGCACGCACGCCCCAATGCTTGCGTCGCGCTTTCGTCGCCGGCGCTTTGCACCTTCCGCCAGTCCTCGAGACGAAACTCTTCGGACGTGGCGTCGAAGACGCCCGCGATCTCCGGGTTCGTCAGGTCCAGGACCCGCGCGAGCTCGAACTCGATTGTGACGAGCAGTCGCGGTGTCCGAAACAGGTACGGAATTCCCGCATAACTCGCCGTCGCGCGCGACTCTGCGACCGCGACAACATCGGAGGTACTTCCGTACACCGCGCGGAACGAACGGATCGCATTCCACCGCCCTCCATTCAGGAAACTCCCCTCACCCGACAAGATCTGCTCCGCCTTCGGGTAATCGAGCGTGGTCGCGCGATACGACGCGCCGCTCCACGGCAGGAACAATGCGCGATGCACATTCAGCGTCCGACGAAAGCGCTCGTAAGCGGGATTGGCCTTTACCTTCATCGAGGCGCAACGAGAGACGAGGCGGGGGCGGGAATCGAACCCACGAATAGCGGTTTTGCAGACCGCTGCCTTACCACTTGGCTACCCCGCCGATAAACGCGACGGAGAGTATGAGCGCGCGCTGTTAGTGTCAACGCGCGCTACTTCGCCATGGACGCTGCGCCGCGCGCGTGCGAACGCATTGGCCATGCGCACTTCTTCCGCCCAGCTTTTCGCAGCCGCTCAGGCGAGAATCCCCGGCGGCGTGAACTCGCCTGTCCGCGCCTTTCGTGGGCTTGGGCGAACCCCGTTTTTCGTGGAGCGAGCGAAAGGCGCGAAGATCTGGGACGTCGACGGCCAGGAATACATCGACTACGTCGGCACCTGGGGTCCCGCGATTCTCGGACATGCGCCGGATGTCGTTCTTCAAGCGATCAACGAAGCCGCCGCACGCGGCGTTAGCTTCGGGATTCCGAATCCGCGCGAGGTCGAGATGGCGGAACTCATCTGCTCGTGGGTTCCTTCAGTCGAGAAGGTGCGGATGGTGAATAGCGGCACAGAGGCGACGATGTCTTGCATCCGTCTCGCCCGCGGCTTCACGCATCGCGACAAGATCATTAAGTTCGAAGGCTGCTACCACGGCCACGTTGACTCACTCCTCGTCAACGCAGGAAGTGGCGCGCTGACCCATGGGCAGCCGGATAGCGCCGGCGTTCCCGCCGAACTCGCCGCCCTGACGATCGCCTTACCCTTCAACGACATTGGCGCCGTCCATTCCGCATTCGCCGCCAACTCCGGACAGATTGCGGCAATCATTGTCGAACCCGTTCCCGCGAACGCCGGCTTGTATC
>JALZAD010000057.1 GCA_030948555.1 Verrucomicrobiota bacterium
ATCATCCACGCGCGCGACGAGCAACAGCTGCACGACTCGTGGCAGAAGGTAGCCGCGCATTGGCAGGAGCTTCAGGACGCAGGCAAGATCAAAAACTTTTCCACGCCGGCGGCACTCGCCCTGGCGCCGCGGCGCCTAACGACCAATCGCGAGAAACTCCGCGGGCTCGACTTCAATGCCTCACGTCAGGCGCTTGAATCGGCCGTGGCCCAGGAAGGTTTCAGCGCGGAGACGTTCGCCGCCGGCTTCACTTTGCTCGACGAATTAACTCGGCTAACGAATCCTGCGGAAGCGATCCCGGATTGGCGGGCTGAACTGCCGGAGAACTCGAGCTGGTGGTTCCTGGTCGACCGCTACTTCGCGCACGATCCCCTGCTCTCAACCGGCTTCGTGACCACCAACGAGCCGATTACAACCCAGGCGCAGAAGGAATGGCTCACGCGCGAACTGCCGGTCGAAGGCGTGCCGATGACGCTCTCCGGCTGGAGCTTCACCCTGACGGATCTGGTGCCCTGGTCGCGTCACCAGCTCATCGTGATCAGCGCGCTCATGGCGGTCTTCGATGCCTCGCTCCTCGCGCTGCTTTATCGCGACTGGCGTCTCTGGTTGATCCAAATCGCGACGCTCATCCTGGCCGTGACCGCGATGATCGCGACCATGAAGTTGCTCGGCATCCCGCTGAATCTTCTCAACGTCCTTGCCTTCCGCCTGGTGATCGCGATCGGCGTCGACTACGGCATCTACGTTCTGCTCGTGTGGCAAAAAGCGCGCGAGCTCGAGCACGACGTGGCCGGTGTAGTAAAGCCTGTCATCCTCGCCGGCATGACGGCGATCGTCGGTTTCGGTTCGTTAGGCCTGGCGAATAATCCGACGCTCGCCGGTCTCGGGATTGCCTGCGCGATCGGCCTTTTCTGGAGCCTTGCCGCGACGGTTTTCTTCACCTTGCCTGCCACAGCGGCGGCTGAGCCGAAGACCTGGCGCGAACAAGATTCAGCGCCGAGCGTCAAAGCTCACCAACATGTTTGATACCGCCTTCGTTCTCCTACTCATCCTTCGTCCTCGTCCTCGATCTCGCGTGCCATCAGGAAATCGAGGACGAGGACGGGGAGGAGCACGAAGAGTCTGTAGTCTCGCGATCGCTCTGTCTCTTGTCTGTGGCTTGCTCAACGCCAACGCAGAGCCGCTCGCGCCTAACGATCTCAAGTCGCTTCTCACCCGCATCCGCGAAAAGCGCGCCGCTGCGCCGCAGGTCCAGGCGGATTTCCAGGAGGAAAAGACCTTGCGCATGATGACCAAGCCGGTCGTCAGTTCCGGCAAGGTTTGGTTCCAGGCGCCGAATAAATTTAAGCGCGAAGTGCGCGGCAACTCGCCCAGCGTCACGGTGAGCGATGGCCAGCAGCTCTGGATTTACTACCCGAAATTTCAATCTGCCGAGCACTACTCGTTAGGCCGTCGCGGGCCGCTCGATGCCGGCATCGCAGCGATCACCGCGAGCCTGAATCTTGAAGGCGTCGAGAACACCTACACGATCAACGGCGCGCGCGAAGGCAGCTCCTGCGTCCTCGACCTCGCTCCAAAGCATCCTTCGCTCAAACGGATGCTCCAGCGCTTCACGATTCATTTTAACGAAGCGCTCCAGGTGGAACGCACAGAAATGCTCCAGCCCAACGGCGACCGCATCGTCACCAGCTACACGAACGAAAGCCGCGCGCCGATCGATCCAGGGACGTTCAATTTCACGCCGCCACCAGGAACGAACGTGACGACGCCATTAGGTCGTTAGCCTTCAACGACTTCTCTCTCGAGGTTGCAGCGACGCGCCCTCGCTCACGGTAAGTCGATCGTAAACCGTCGTTAAAAAGTGCGCGGCCGAGACCCAGACGCAGCGGAATCGTCTTCAAAGATAAACCTCTTCCTAGCCTCACTTGCAGATTCGGTTCAGGACTAATTGATCATCGGCTAATTTTCGTCGACACGTCATCAACCAAACGATAGAGAGAACAGCGCAATGAAAAGATCCTCCCAGGCTTCTCTTTTTGCTCTCTCACTTGCATTCCTCATAGTCGGCCGCACAGCTGCAGTGGAGCTGCTCAACAACGGGAACTTTGAGACCTTCTCAAACGGCATTCCGACTGGATGGAATTACATTCGCGGCGATGGACCAGCAGTGTTGGAATCGACGAACGCAAGTCCATTCACGAACGTATATTCCTCATCCACGCGTTCAGTGCTGCTGAGCGAATCAACTGAGACTGGTTTCACTCCGGACTTGCGGCAGAGCTTTGCGCCACAGACCGGAATGATTCTTTTCTCGTTCGAGTTTCGTGTTTCGTCATTCGCAGGAGATCCGTGGTATGCCTTACCAGTCGCCTCAACTAACTACACTCTTAATAACATCCGCCTTGGCGGCAGCATCGGACAGTTTGCCCTGGCTGACGGCACGTCCAGTGCCTTCACCCTCGCGATTTCAACGGGTACTTGGTACCAAGTATCAATGACGTTCAATCTGACAACTCTGACGTACAGCGGGTCCATCACGCCCTTTGGCGGTAGCGCAACCACCTGGAACAATCGTGCGCTTTTACAGAGTGTCCCCGATTTCGGCGGGATTATTTTTGACGACTCATCCGGTTCTACCGGCGGCCTAAACGGTCCAATTGCGCTCGACAACGTTTCAGTCCGGCCCGTTCCGGAGCCATCGACCTTCGCATCGCTGATCTTCGTGGCTGGTTTGATTCTCTTCTCGCGGCGCCTCCGTCTGTGCGCTGACGCTTAGAGTCCGAACGAAAGCGCCGCGCTGTTCAGCTATTAACCGCGAAGCCGCCTGCACCGCGAGAAACGCGCTGCCGCGCCGCAGGTCCAGGCGGATTTTCAGGAAGAGAAGACGCTCCGGATGATGAGTAAGCCCGTCGTCAGTTCGGGAAAGGTCTAGTTCCAGGCGCCGAACAAATTCAAACGCGAAGTGCGAGGCAATTCACCAAGCTTGCCCGTGAGTGATGGCCAGCAGCTCTGTTTCAGTCCGCGGAACACTACTCGTTAGGCCGACGCGGCCCCCTTGACGCGGGCATAGCCGCGATCACCGCGAGTCTTAACCTTGATGGCGTGGAAAACACCTACACAATCAATGGCGGACGCGAAGGCAGCTCTTACATACTCGACCTCTTTCCAAAGCATCCTTCACTGAAACGGATGCTCCAGCGCTTCATGATCCATTTCAACAAAGCGCTCCAGGTCGAACGCACGGAGATGTTCCAGCCCAACGGCGACCGCATCGTCACCAGCTACACGAACGAAAGCCGCGCTCCGATCGACCCCGCGACGTTCAACTTTACGCCGCCCGCGGGCACGAACGTCACTACCCCGCTTGGTCGTTAGGCGCGGCGCTGGGATCGCGGCTTGTCTTCACAAGCGCGACTCGATACAAGCGGCGCATGACTCAATCCCTCCGCCGGTCTGTCGCCGTCGTGCTTCTCGCGCTCGGCACCTCGCTACTCGTCATTGTTACCGCGCAGGCGATCACCAACGGCGCGCCCGACGGGAACGCGCACCCGAACGTCGGCGGCCTCGTGGCACCGAAGGCTTACTCCGACGGGACCTGGATCTACTGCTCCGGCACGCTGATCTCACCGACCGTTTTCCTGACCGCGGCACATTGCGCGGAAGGCTCGCGCGTCCGGGTCACTTTCGACTCCGCTTATCAAAACGGCGACGCGACCTTCACCGGCACATGGCACGCCGATCCGGCCTACGGCCATGATCAAAGCGACCCGCACGACATCGCGGTGGTCGTTTTCGATAAGCCGGTCAAAGGCATCGTGCCCGCGCGGCTTCCCGCTGCTGGCTCGCTTTCCGGCGTGCCGAACAATCAGCAATTCACCTCCGTCGGCTACGGCGCCTACGAAGTGACAAACCAGCCTGGCGGCCACCGTTATCTCTATAATGATGTGCGCGGCGTCGCGACCGGCACGCTCAACTCGATCACCCCGGCATGGCTGCGCATTTCGATGAACCCGGCGACCGGCAACGGCGGCACCTGCTACGGCGATTCGGGCGGTCCAAACTTTCTCGGCACGACCAATATCGTTGCCGCGACCACGATCACGGGCGACGCGGTTTGCCGTGCGACTAACACCGCCTACCGCACCGACACGGAATCAGCCCGCGCGTTTCTGCGGCAGTTCGTCTTCCTTCCGTAAAGGGCGATGGCGATCGCGACGCGACTTCGCCTAACGAGCAAAAAGGCCGCGAGCGCACGGACTGCGACCGTGCTCGAATCGATCCCCAACATCGGCAGATCCATCGCGGATGATCTGCGTTCGTTAGGCGTGAAGCAGCCGCGCGACCTGATTGGCCGCGAGCCGTACGCGCTCTATCAGGCACTCTGCAAACGCACACGCACCCGGCAGGATCCGTGCGTCCTCGACACCTTCATCTCGGCGGTTCGCTTCATGGAAGGCGCGCCGCCGAAGCCGTGGTGGCACTACACCGCGGAGCGGAAGAAAAACTTCGCGGATCTTTAAAACGCGACCGCGGCGCGGACTTGTGCGCCGGGTGTGACGCGCTACGCTCCTGCACCTCGATGGGTTTTCCACGGCGCCTCTTTCAGCCTGCGATTGCCGCAGCCGGCGCTCTCGCGGTTACCACGACTCTCCTCGCGCAAATCACAACCGCGCCGAAGCAAGGCCTGCGCGAAAACGATCCGCGCATTCACGCCCTAACGAATGCAAGGATCGTCACCGCGCCGGGCAAGACGATCGAAAAAGGCAGCGTGCTGATCCGCGACGGGCTGATCGTCGATGTCGGACCGGCGGTGAAAATTCCGCCGGAAGCGCGGGTCTGGGATCTCGCGGGCAAGACAGTTTATCCGGGCTTCATCGACTCCTACAGCCGCATCGATTTGCCGGATACTTTGCAGCCCGAGCCCGTTCGCGCGCCGCAGAATGATCCGGACGATCCGGGTTCAAAGCCGAAGGAAGTTCCGCGCGAGCCGATCAAAGGGACGCACGACTGGAACCCGCGCGTCACGCCGGAGCGCAAGGCCAGCGAGTTCATCAAGCCGGACAAAAAAGCCGCGCAAAAGCTGCGCGATCTCGGCTTCACCACTGCGCTCGTCGTGCCGGGTCGCGGGATTTTTCGCGGCTCGAGCGCGCTGGTTGATCTCGACGACGCGGAGACGAACGCGAGCGTCGTCGCTTCGAATGTAGCGCAGCACGTCGCGCTCGAAGCGGCCGGCCGGCGCGAAGGCTATCCGACTTCACTCATGGGCTGCATCGCTCTGATCCGGCAGACGTTTCTCGACGCCGGTTGGTATCAGACCGCGCAGGATGCATATCGCAAAAACCCCCGCAGCAGCGAGCGGCCCGAGTCGAACGCCAGCCTCGAGGCGCTGGGAGATTTTGTGGTGCGCAGACAGCCGGCTGTCTTCGAAGCGGAAGATGAACTCGATCTTCTCCGCGCACTTCGCATTGCCGATGAGTTCAAGCTCAAGCCGATCCTCTTCGGGAACGGCTACGAGTATCGCGTGCGCAAGGCACTGAATAAGGCAGCGATCATCCTGCCGCTCGATTTTCCGAAAGCGCCGGAGGTGGAGAAGCCCGAGCAGGCGATCGATTTCCAACTCGATGAACTCCAGCATTGGGATCGCGCCGCGAGCAATCCTGCGCTGCTCGTCGCGGCCGGCAATCCGATCGCGTTTACCACCGCGAAACTCGAGAAACCGGAGAAGGAATTCTGGTCGCGCATTCGATTGGTCGTTAGGCGCGGCCTCGGAAAAGACGCTGCGCTTGCTGCCCTAACGAGTGCTCCGGCCGAGATGTTCGGTCTGGCGGATCGCGTCGGCAGCATCGCGCCTGGACGCATCGCCAACCTGGTCGTCGCGAGTGGCGACCTCTTCACGGCGGACGACGCGCGCGTTCTCACCACCTGGGTGGACGGCCGCTGGTATGACACCGAGCGGGCCGACGATCGCGACCCGCGCGGCACATGGAATTTTTCAACAAACGGCAAAACACTGCCGCTCACGATTGAAGGCGAACTGGACAAGCTGGAGACGAAACTCGGCGGCGAGAAGGCGTCGTTCTTCATCAAGGATGGCGCTGTCCTTCTGATTGCGCCGGCCAAGCTGTTCGACAAAGGCGAAGGCTCGGTGCGCCTTTCCGGCCGGATGACGAACGATGCGATTTCCGGCGCGGAGGAATTCGCGTGGACTGCACAACGCACCGCTCCTTACGCGAGCAAGAAGGAAGACAAGCCGTCGCCGCTGGATAAGCCGCTAGACTTTCCGGAGACCTTTCCGGCCGGCGCATTCGGTCGCACTGCGCCACCCGAGCAAGCAACAGTGTTGATCCAGGGTGCGACGATTTGGACAGCCGGTCCGCAAGGGACTTTGCAGAACGCGGATCTCCTCGTTACCGGCGGTAAAATCAGCGCTGTCGGTCTCGGCTTGAAAGCGCCTGCGGGTGCGACGGTGGTGAACGGCAACGGCCTTCACGTCACGCCCGGCATCATCGATTGCCACTCACACACCGCGATCAGCCGCGGCGTGAACGAAGGCAGTCACGCCGTGACATGTGAGTGCCGGATCGGCGATGTCGTCGACGCGACAGACGTTGCGCTTTATCGCGAGCTCGCGGGCGGTGTGACGAGCGCGAATCTCTTGCACGGTTCCGCAAATCCGATCGGTGGACAGAACCAGGTGGTGAAGTTCCGCTGGGGCGCGTTGCCCGAGGAGATGAAGTTCGAGGGCGCGATGCCCGGAGTGAAATTCGCGCTCGGCGAGAACGTGAAGCAATCAAACTGGGGCTCGCAGTTCACCTCGCGCTATCCGCAGACTCGCATGGGCGTGGAGGAGATCATGCGCGACCGTTTCCGCGCCGCGCAGGAGTACGATGCTGCGTCGAAGCGGAAGGATCCCCTGCCCTTCCGCCGGGATTTGCAGCTCGAGGCGCTGAGCGAAATCGTGAACAACAAGCGGCTGATCCATTGCCACTCGTATCGGCAGGATGAAGTGCTCGCGCTCCTTCGCGTGACCGGCGAGTTCAAGATCCAGGTCGGCACGCTGCAGCACATCCTCGAAGG
>JALZAD010000205.1 GCA_030948555.1 Verrucomicrobiota bacterium
ACAAGGCGCAGCCGGAAGCGATCGCGGCGGAGGTGTTGCGTCTGCTCGACGACGAAAATCATCGCGGCGAAATGCAAACCAACTTCGAAGAAGTGATCGCGAAACTGGGCCGCGGCGGAGCGAGCGAGACCGCGGCGCGCGCCGTCCTGCAGGAAATCTCATGAGCGAAATCGACGAGCGAATCGCGCGGCTGCACAGCGGCCATTTGGTCGATATGCACTTCGACCTGCAACTCGGCCTCTTCTGGAAACGCGAGCAGGGAGGCGTGATCGCGAGCGATTTCCTGCCGGAGTTCGAAGCGGGCGACATCGGGCTAATCGGCGCCGCGATTTACATCGAGGAGGAACACCTCGGGGCGAGTGCGTTGCGCGTGGCGCTCGATCAGGTCGCGTTGCTGCAGCGGGAGATCGAAGCGGATCCGCGACTCATGTTCTGCCGCTCGTTCGCGGACGTCCGACGTGCGGAAGCGGAGCAGCGGATCGGCTTACTCCTCACGATGGAAGGAGCGGAGCCACTCGGCGACGACCCGCTCCTGATCCGCGTCTTTCATGAGCTCGGATTGCGCGCGATCTCGCTGACGCACACCCGCGTGAACGCAGCCGCGGCCGGCGGCATCTTTGCACCGAGCGGCTCACCGGCGACTGGCCTAACGAGTTTCGGCCGCGAGCTCGTCGGTGAATGCCAGCGACTCGGCATCATCCTCGACTTGGCGCACATCAACCCCGCTGGCTTCGAGGATATCTGCACGCACACCACGGGGCCGCTCATCGTGTCGCACAGCAACGCGCGGCGTTATCACGACATCGAGCGGAACATCAGCGACGAGCAGATCAAAATGATTGGCGCCCGCGGTGGTGTGATCGGGATCAACGCGATTCTTGTCAGCGCGACGAAGGAAGAAGCGACCCTCGATCGCTACGTCGACCACATCGAACACGTCGCCGAGTTGATCGGCATCGAAGGCGTCGGGATAGGCTTCGATTTCTGTGAATTCCTCTGGCGCCAGATGCCCGCTGCACAACGCGAGGCGATGGAAGCGAAACTCACGCGGCCGCATTTCCTGCCTGATTTGAGCAATCACTCGCACGCACGAAATCTGACGGGCAAGCTGATCGAGCGCGGCTTCAGCGACGACGACATCGCCAGGATCCTCCGCGGAAACTGGCTGCGGATTCTCGAGCAAACTCTCTAGCGGAATTCGAAATCGACGCGCCTCTGCGTAGCTTCCGCGGATGCAATCGAGGGCCGCAACGAAGAACGGGCGACGGGCGAAAAAGCCATCGCGACTGATCGTCGTTGTTGACCAGATTCCGTTGCGCCGAAACGCGGCGAACGAATGCAGCGCGATGCGCGTCCAGCTCGATGCGGCGCGTGCGGCCTGGCATCGGTTTCAGCGCGAGGACAAGCCGGCGTTTGCGCGTTGGCGGGCGCGCGAGTTTGGCGCGCTCTTGAGCGAATTGCGCGACGTCGAGGTGCAGATCCGCGAGCAGGAAGCGCTCGTCTACGAGGTCGAAATGGAGATGCGCCGCGGGTTCTACGATCCGCATAGCGCGCTCGAGCGGGTTAGGGTCCGGCGCGGTAATCCCGCGGCCGCTCCGCCCAAGCCTGAGCCGCCGCGGCGCGATGCCGGAACGGAGCGCGTGCTCAGCGAGTTCGAGCAGGAAGCGTTGTTCCAGGATTGGGTGCAAAAATTCATCGGCACCGATCCCGACAAGCTCGACGACGAAGCGTACGAAACGACGTTCGAAGCGTTCAAGACGCACATGTTCCGCAGCCGTCCGGCCGAGCCGCCGCCGCGCGTGCGGAACGTCGCTGACTTCGTGCGCGAACACGCGCCGCGTGCGGAAGAGGAAGCGGCGCCCACGCCGGTCGATGCGCGGGTGAAAGAGCTCTATCGGCTGCTCGTGCGGCGGCTGCATCCTGACCTGCGCGCGGACGGCAACGCGGCGGCATCGGCTTTGTGGCACGAGGTGCAGGAGGCGTATGCGGCGACCGATATCGCGCAGCTGGAAATCCTGCTCGCGCTCAGCGATATCGAAGCGGATCCGTTCAGCGAGCAAACAAGTCTCGCGCAAATGCGTGCGCTCGTGATCGAGATGGAGCGCGCGCTCTTTGCTCTCGAGGACAGCCTGCGGCAGGCGCGCGACGAAGATGCCTGGGATTTCGCGCGAGCCGGCGCGGTCGGAGGTTTGCATGCGCAGGTTGAACGGGAACTGCGCGCCACCCTGCGGATGCGTTCCGAGCGGCTCGCGATTTTGCGGCAAACGATCGCAGCGTGGTCGCAGCCGACACTCGTTAGGCAAGCCGCCTATCGTTAAGCAGCGCGACTTTACTGCGGGCGAAAATCCGTCGCGCTAAGTGGAACGCTGATGGTCTCGCCCATGTAAGTCACGCGCGCGTTCACCGCGTCGTGCGAGAGCAGGGGAAGCTTCATGCCGCGCGGGAGCAACGTCTCGCCATAGGCGATCTTTACCTTCACCGGATCAACGATCGTGATCTGCTGCGCAGCTAACGGAGGAGCTGCAGGTGCGATCGCGCGCGGCGGCGATGCAGGTGCCGGCGCGACCGCGGCACCTTCGAGCGGTTCGATTTTCAGGACTGGATGGATCTCCCACGCGGTCGATCGCCAGGGCTGGTGATACTTGTTAGCCGCGATCCGATCGACGGTTGTGCCAACATCCGCGGAGCCGTTGTGTTCGTCATCCCAAAGCAGCAAGCCGGTGATCCGCACACGCTGCGCGGGCTGGCTGGTCGGCTCGGTCTCGAGATCAGGACGCCGGAAGAATCCCGCGAGCTTCTGAATGCGCACGCCCGCGTTGAAGATCGCGTTCTGCGTGCGCGGCGTAATTTCGCAGATGATCGGCGTCGGATCGCCCACGCGCGGAGCATGATCCTGCGGCTTCTCAAACACCTCGAAATGCCAATCGTGGAAGTCGACGTTCGCGCAGTTCGTCGTCTCGGGCGGCCCGGCGTAGGCGAGCACGAGATAGCCGGTATATGACACAACCTGCTTCTCGAGTTCCGCTAATTGCTGCCGCTCGGGCGCGCTGAGATCTTTGCGACGCTTGCCTTTGGTTAGCGCTTCGAACCCGCTCACGTGTTGCAGGAATCCAGCGTGATCAAAGGCCGGGATGTCGCGACCGGCGATCTCAATCGGCGCGCGATTCTTGCCCGTGTTGCGCTCGACGCCGTCGCCCGTTTTCGCTGAACCGCCGGGTTCGTTCAGGCAGTCCCAACCGGTGAGATCGAGCAGCTTGAGATCGCGATCCTCGGAGATGCGGGGCTGCGCGTGCGCGATTGCTCTGCCCAGGAAGAGCGTGACTAACAGGACCAGAAGTCGCGTCGGCATGATAAGAACTTAAAGGCGAAGTAAACCGCCGCGATAATGCAGGCGTAGGAGACACCGATGTTCCAACGGATGGGCGAGCGAAAGAGCGCAAAGGCGACGACGGACAAAACGACGAGCGTGATGCATTCCTGCAGCACCTTCAGCTGCGGCACGCTCCACGCGTTAGACCCGATCCGATTCGCCCGGACCTGAAAGATGTATTCGAAGAGCGCGATGCCCCAGCTCACCGCGATCACGATCCAGAGCGGCTGCTCCTTGAACTTGAGATGTCCATACCAAGCCAGGTTCATGAACGTGTTTGAAATCGTGAGGAGCAGGATTGTCTTCATCGGCGCAGATGATTCGCGACCGTTCTCCGCGCCGGATGCGACCGCGGCTCAGCGAATCGCGACGATGACTAAAACGAGCACGGCGAGCAGCAACAACGCGGCGGCGCTGTAAACAACGCGATCCTGAAAACGAGCGCGCCGCTGCGCCTCGGCGTACGGAATCCGCGTAAACGAAACCATGGTGTAAAGCGGTAGATATCGTCCCGGCAACGCGCCTTCGAGAACGTGATCAACCTTCTTCTTCGCGCGGAAAATAGGCGACGCGGTTTTGTCGCGCATCTCAATGAAGTTCTCCACCGCGAGATCGGCCAGAGCATCGGAATTCGCCTTCCGTCTTCCGAAGAACTCGGCGAAGGCGCGGCTGCGATCGTTGGGCATTTCGGCCAGGCACTCGTCGAGCACGCCGCAATCTTCGAATGCCGCGTTCATCCCCTGGCCGTAAAACGGCACCACGGCATGAGCTGCATCGCCCAAGAGCACGACCTTGTCGCGATAGTGCCACGGCGCGCAACGCACCGTGACCAACGAGCCGGTCGGGTTCTCGCGGTAATCTTCCAGCAGGCTCGGCATCAGCGGAACCGCGTCCGGAAATTCCTCCTCGAAGAACCGGCGAAAATCTTCTTCGCTGCGCATGCTGGAAAAACTGCGCGGCCCTTCGAATTCCCAAAACAGCGTGCAGGTGAACGAGCCGTCCGGATTCGGCAGCGCGATCATCATGAAACTTTTTCGCGGCCAAATGTGGAGCGCGTGTTTCTCCATTGGCCACGAGCCGTCCGCGGCTGGCGGGATCGTCAGCTCCTTGTAGCCGTGCGGCAGATAAGTCTGGCTGTATTCGAAGCGATCGAGTCGCTGCATCGCGCGCCGGACGGACGAGAACGCGCCATCGACGCCGATGATGGCATCGCCGCGCGCGATCAACTTCTCCCCCGTCTCTGCGTTTTCCAGCTGCGCGCTGGGCTCATCGAAATCGATGTCTGTGCAGCGCTGATTGAAGGCGACGCGCACGCCCGGAGAACGCAGCGCCGCGTCGATCGTCGCGGTGTTAAGCACGGCGCGACCGATCGAATTGATGCACTTATTCGGGTCGCGGTCGTAGGCGGTGAAATGCAGTTCGCCTGAGCGATCGTGGATCATCCGGCCGCGCATCGGGATCGCGTGCGGCAGCACTTCGCCGGCGATCCCGAGCTGCTCGAGCGCGTGAATCCCGCGGGTCGAGAGCGCGAGGTTGATCGAGCGACCACCGACAAAATTACCGGCGCGCGGATCGGCTCGGCGTTCATAAAGCTCGACCTCGTGACCGCGCCGACCGAGCAAGCCCGCGAGCAGACCGCCCGCCAGGCCGCTGCCGATCAAAGTGAATTTTGCCACCGCACGATCATCGACGAATCGGGAAAGCTGGAAAGGAGGAAACGAACTGCGGGCGATGGCACCTCGACTGCTTAAGCAAGCGCTTCGCATGCAATTCGAACCCTTGATCGCGAAGGCTGATCGCAGCGTGAGCACGCTCGAGTTGAAGGCGATTCTCCTCGTCGATGACGACAAACAGCTCGCCTCTGCCTTGCAGTGGATCCTGGCGGACGAAAACTTTCTGGTCGACGTCGCCCATGACGGCGAAGAGGCGCTGCTCAAAGTGCAGGCGCTCGAGTACGATGTGGTGGTGTGCGACCTGATGATGCCGCGCCTGCGCGGTGACGAATTCTACCGGCGCGCGCAAGAGGTTCGCCCGAGTCTCGCGCGACGTTTCATCTTCATCACCGGCTATGCGGGCGATCCGCAGATCGCGCAGTTCCTGACTGACCACGAGGTCGAGTTTTTGGTCAAGCCGTTCCCCGTTCAACGCCTGATCAAGCGCGTCAAAGACGTGATCGGCTGATCAGCCGCGGGTGCGCCAAGCTCGCACGATCAACGGTCGCGGTATCCCATGATTCCGAGCCCGTTCTGCGGCGCGGCTTCCGCGTGTCCCAGCGGTCCCTCAGCATCTTCTCGCGCGTAGAGCGTCGCGACCGGCACGCCGCGATAGCGCGCGGCGGTCCAACGTCGAAGCCGCACCCAGTCGATAATCGCCTGCGCAACGCGCGGATCACTTGCTTCGATCACACGCGGCTCCACCGCTGCGCCGTCAGCCGTGATCACGAAAAGACAGGTCACTGTGAACCCTTGCTCACGCTCTTTAGACCCGCGCGGATCGCGAAATCGCGGGCCGTAAAGGCTCAGGTCATGTCCTTTGATTCGCGCGGGCGTCAGCCCATCCTTCTGCGTCGTTTCGATTATGCGGAACTTGTCGCGGTAAAGCTTTTTCGCCGACCGGTCGAGCGCGGTCGAGCCGCTCGTCACGTCATTGAAAACGCTAGGCAGGCCAGCTTCCGAATGCTTCTGCGCGTCCGCTGCCGGTGTGGCCACCGTGGCAAAGATCGCAATGAGCGCTGCACACAACGTCCTCTTCATAGGGTTCATTCCATCCCGGAGCGTCAGTGATGCCGCGCGAGGACCTGCGCGAAACGCCAGACCTCGTGGAAGGTGTTGTAGAGCGGCGTCGGCGCGGCGCGGATTACATTCGGTTCACGGAAATCGCACTTCACGCCCGCGGCTTCGAGTTCCGCGAAGAGCTCCTTCGGATGTTCGTGCGCGAGAATCGAAAGCTGACACCCGCGCTCGTTAGGCGCGCGCGGTGTGATAACGGTGAAACGCTTCGAGCCGATCTGGTCTAACAAAAACTCCAGGTAGCCGGTCAGCTGGATCGACTTCGCGCGCAACGGCTCCATTCCGCCGGCTTCATCGAAGATCGCGAGCGACGATCGAAGCGGCGCGAGGGAGAAGATGGGTGGATTGCTGACTGCCCACGAATCAGCCGACGGCACCGGAACGAACTCCGGTTGCAGCTGCATCTGGAAGCGCGTCGCCGGATCATTTCCCCACCAGCCCGCGAAACGCGGCAGCTCGCGATTGGTGGCGTGCCGCTCATGCACGAACGCGCCGGCCACCGCGCCGGGTCCGGAGTTCAGATACTTGTAGGAACACCAGACCGCGAAATCGACGTTCCAGTCGTGCAGGCAGAGCGGGAGATTGCCCACGGCGTGCGCCAGGTCGATGCCGACCGTGCAGCCGCGTTTGTGCGCGAGCGTCGTGATGCGCTGGATGTCGAAGAACTGGCCGGTGAAGAAATTGACGCCGGCGAACAGCACGAGCGCGATCTCATCCCCATGTTCTTCGAGGACGCGTTCGATCTCGCGATTCGAGACGGTGAACTCGCCGTCGCCTGGGCGAGCGAGGATCAACGACTCGTTAGGCTCGAAGCCGTGGTGCCGGATCTGTGACTTGATCGCGTAGGTGTCGGAAGGAAACGCCGGCTCCTCCATCAGGATCCTGGAGCGCGTCGTCGTCGGTCGGTAGAACGTCGCCATCATCAGGTGGAGGTTCACCGTCAGGCTGTTCATGCAGACAACTTCGTGGGGCCGCGCGCCAACAATCCGCGCGACCAGTGCGCGAACAGTTTCGTGAGACGAATACCAGGGCGTCTGACCGTCCAGATGCGCATCGACCGCGAGCCGCGCCCAGTCATCCAGCTCCTGGTCGACCACTTGCCGCGTCGTCTTCGGCATCAGGCCTAACGAGTTGCCGACAAAATAAATCACCGGCTGGCCGTCAGGACCCGGCGGGATGTGAAATCGCTCGCGGAACTTGCCTAACGAGTCCTGGCGATCGAGTTGCCGTGCGAACTCTTCGTCACTCGAGAAGGTCATCGCAATGCGGCGATCACCTTCAACTCAATTGCGATCGGCGTTGGAAGCGCACCGACTTCGACCGTGGTCCGCGTCGGGTTTGGCTTGCCGGGGCCGGCGAAGTATTCCGGATAGATGCGATTGTAGATCGGGAAATCGTTCTTCATGTCGGTGAGGAAGACAGTCACGTCGACGATATCATTCCAGCTCGCGCCGGCATCTTCGAGGACGAGCCGAACATTGTCGAAGACCGCATGACACTGCGCCTCGATACCCGCTGGAATTTCTTTCGTCCCTCGCGTTCGCGGTCCGATGCCAGAAAGAAAGAGCAGATTCCCGACACGCTTCGCATGCGGGAAAGCGCCGACCGGCTCTGGCGCACGCTGGCTTTCGAAATCGGCCACTCGTTAGCCCCCGGCGATCGCGCCGATAATGAAGAACGGCTCCGCGCCCTTGGTCACGGCGTCCGGCAGCGGCGCATCCGGTGAGTCGTGCGAGATATCTTCTTCGCAGACGAAGAAGCGCACCATCGGCCGGCGTTTGCGCGTTACGTGATCGCGAATCGTTCCGCGCAAAACCGGGTAGCGCGTTTCGAGTTCGTCGAGCACCGCAGCGGGCGTAGCGCCACCGTTCAACGCGAGCTGAACTTCGTCGCCCACTTTCGCGAGTGTGCGCAGATGGTGGGGGAGGACGACGCGAATCATGCGAGCGTTTGCACTTCGACCGAGAGGACCGCGGGCAAGTCGCGCACGATCGCGCGCCATGTATCACCGCCATCCGGCGAGCAATAAACCTGGCCGCCCGTTGTCCCGAAGTAGATCCCGCAGTCATCCAGTGAATCGACGCACATCGCATCACGCAGGACATTGACGTAGCAATCGCGCTGCGGCAGACCATTCGTCAGGCCTTCCCATTCGCCGCCGCCTGTCCGGCTGCGATAAACGCGCAGCTTGCCGTCGGGCGGAAAATGGAGCGAATCGCTCGTGATCGGCACGACGTAAATCGTCTCCGGCTCATGCGCGTGCACATCGATCGGGAAACCGAAATCGCTCGGCAAATCGCCGCTGACTTCCGTCCATTTATCGCCGGCGTTCTCGCTTCGCATCACGTCCCAATGTTTCTGCATGAAGAGCACGTCAGGCCGCGAGCGGTGCATCGCGATGCGGTGCACACAGTGCCCGACCTCCGCATCCGGATCGGGCATGAAGTTGGAATGCAAACCACGGTTGATCGGCCGCCAGTTCTCGCCGCCGTCGTCGCTCCGGAACGCGCCTGCCGCTGAGATCGCAACAAAGATCCGCTGCGGGTTTGTCGGATCGAGCAGGATCGTATGCAAACACATGCCGCCTGCGCCGGGTTGCCACTTCGGACCGGTGTCGTGTTTTCGCAAACCGGACAGCTCTTGCCACGAGGCGCCACCGTCACTCGAGCGAAACAGCCCCGCATCTTCCACCACGGCATAAACGAGCTCCGGATCGACTAGCGACGGCTCGAGATGCCAGACGCGCTTGAACTCCCACGGATGCTGCGTGCCGTCGTACCACATGTGCGTTCCGGGCACGCCGTCGTAGACGAATTTGTTGCTCTCGCCGGTCGGCATTCCGATTTCATTGGTGCCGCCGCCGCCGCCGGGAGCCTCCCAGGTTCGCCCGCCATCGCTCGAACGCTGGATGATCTGCCCGAACCAACCGCTCGATTGCGACGCGTAGAGGCGGTTCGGGTCAACCGGCGAACCTTTGACGTGATAAATTTCCCAGCCGGGGAAATGCGGGCCGTCGACCTTCCAATCTTTGCGCGTGCCGTCGGAAGTCAGGACAAAAGCGCCTTTGCGTGTCCCAACCAGGACTCGAACTGAACTCATGCATCCTTCTAAACTGATTCGTGCGTGCGTATCAATGCCCGCCCTCACCGCGGGCTGCATTTCTCTTTCATCATTGACCGCATTTCGGCAGCCGCCTGCTCCGCTCGTGATTGCGGTTCACGGCGCGCGCCGAACTGCTAAGCTCGAAAGGAATGAAGATGCGTTTTCAACCGACGGCCGGTCTGCTGATCGCGATGCTTGTGATCGCGCTGGTAGTCGTTTCGTGGACCTGGCGCGGTTCAGATCTGCATGTCGCAACGCCGGACGAGAGCGACCTGGCTGACGCCAAAGCGGCAATGCCTCCGAGCGTCGCGGAGTTACCCGCGAGCAGCGTCTCAAGCTCGCCGCGACCGAAGCTGGCCGCGACGCGACCCGACGCATTGGTCGAGTCGCTGCGGGCGAAGCTGACGGCGGCGAAGCTGGTGCCGCGCGAGGTGCTGCTGAGTTTTCGCAGCGCCGAGGCGCGTGAGCGGTTCCTGCGTGAAGCGGCGGCGCATGGACTTGAGGTTCTCGATACGATCCCGCAGCTGAACACAGTGCGCGTGCGTTACAGCGGGCTCGAAGGTCTGCGTGATTCAATCGCAGCCAATCCGGAGGATTTCGCGAATGTGGAGGGGAACCTCTGGTTAACCATTCCCGGGACATCGGCTCCTCCCGCTCCGGATCCTAACAACCAGGGCGGACGCGCGCCGTTTGGTTATAGCACGCTCGACGCAATCAATGCAGCGGGCGATCGGACGCACTGGGGCGACAAGGTTACGGTCGCGGTGTTGGATACTGGAGTGTTAGCTCATTCTACCTTTGCTGAAGGTCAGGTTACGCGGCTCGATTTAGTTAACGACGGGCAGCCTTTCAATAGTCACGGCACTAGTGTCGCGTCGATCATTGGTGGGCAGAACCCGCAGGCCCCGGGTGTGGCGCCGGGTGCGCAGATCCTCGATATCCGGGTGGCTGGCGTGGACGGCTACTCAGCGAGTGAAACGCTCGCCCAAGGCATCGTGACCGCGGTAGACCGCGGCGCGCAGGTAATTAACATCAGCCTCGGAGGCTATGGCGACAGTCAGATCCTGGCCGAGGCTGTGAGTTATGCTTCGCAGCGCGGCGCCGTGATCGTAGCCGCGGCTGGTAATGATGCCTATGGGCAGCTTTGCAACCCTGACTGAACAGCAGAAACAGCGCTACGGCATGAAGGCCAACGCAGTCGCTGAACATCGCGGTGACGGTCGGATTCTGGTCGGTGACGCGAATGGCGATGGAGTCGTGAACTCGGCCGATGCGACGATTACGCGTAACCGCTCCGGCGCGACGACTGATGGGACAAACTTCCGCACCGACTTCAACACCGATGGCACTGTCAACGCTGCGGACGCAACCATCGTTCGAAACGCGTCTGGTCACTTCGTTCCGTAGCCGGGAAGCGCTCCTTCCGCCGGTTCTGGTGCGCTGGACGGCGTGCGAATGAGCAGTTCGGTTACTGTCCGGATTGATACTTAATAGCGACCGCAGGTCGCTGCGAGTTCTTGTGAGAATCACGTCCCCGTCTGGTCGCAAGGTCTCTCCATTTGCAGAAAGCGTCCGATGAAGTCGCCTGAGCTGCTCGAAACTATGCAGGAGCAACGGCTCCCGCTTCGCGAAGATGGACCTCGATCGCGCGCTCGACTACGAGCAGCCGCCGCCGGACGAGTCCTGGAACGCGGCCGAGGTCTTCACGAAGACGTAGGTGTTCGCCCGCATCACTTTTTCTAGCTGCATAGCTGTGGCTCCTTCGCGGTGCAAAGAAAGAATCTTCCCCCGCGGTGTCCGTTTTCGGGGCGGTTTTGCGCGTTGTGTTTAAAGGCATCTCTATGAAAAAATCCAGCCGTACAATCGACCAATGCTCCGCCTGCCACTCGCTGACGGTTACTTTGCGTCTGGCTATGCTTGCAGCGGCGATGATCGCGCTGGGTTTAAGCGCTTCGTTATCGGCTCGGCCAGCGCCCTTAAGCAACCTGGAAGAACTTAGCAACGTGGCTGCGCCAAAAGCCCGCAATTGCTCGACCGGGCTTGTGCAAGAAGCATACGGAAAACTGCCCTTCACCTTTGAGGCGAATCGCGGCCAGGCCGACGCAGCGTTTGATTTTGTTGCGCGCGGAGCCGGCTACTCGCTTGCGGTTTCGCACAGCGGAGCTGTTTTTCAACTGCGCAGCGGACAGCGTCAGGACCACAGATCGAGAGTGCTGCGGATGGATCTCCTTGGCGCAAACAGCGAGGCAGCGGGGGAGGGTCTGGAC
>JALZAD010000206.1 GCA_030948555.1 Verrucomicrobiota bacterium
GAGATAGCTCTCGAGGTCGTGCTTCCGCTCGGCGGTAAGGAGCTCGTTGAGCAACGGCGCACCGGAAGCCCGTTGCGCGATCGCCTTGAGAAACTTGGGCGTCGCTTCCTTGATGCTGTAGCGGCGGAGCAATGCTTCGCGCAACGGAAGCGTCTCGCCTTTCGTTGTGCTCGGCACGGTCTCGTCGCCCGCCGCGCCCAGCGCTGTGATGATTTCTTCGACCAGCTCCGGATCGTTCGTCGGATAGATCGCCATCGAGTCGCCGACTTCGTAGCTCAAGCTCCAGCCGGTCAGGTCGAGCTCGAAATGTCGCGTGTCTTTTTCCGACTCCGGATTGAGGCGGCGATTAACCCGCATCCACGCGGGGAAAGGATTCTGGCGAGTGTAAGGCGAGGGCGCAGCAGCGGTTTCAGTCGACATCGGCGGAAGAGTTAAACGGACGCCGCCGAGTATAACAGCATCGAATCAGCTGAGGAATTCCGCGACCGGTTCCATCTGCTTGATGTGGGTGCAGAAGATCTTGAACGCGGCAAGGATCGGCACCGCGATGATGATGCCGGCGATTCCCCAGAGCCAACCCCAGAAGGTAATGGAGAGAAGGATCACGACGGGGTTGAGCGTGAGCGATCGGCCCATGACCCAGGGCGTGACCAGGTTTCCCTCGATCGTCGCGAGCCCGAGATAGAACGCCGGGAAAATCATGGCGTAGCTGATGTTCGGGAAACTCAGGACGGCGCCGATCGTCATACAGATGATGCCAGTGAGCGCGCCGAGGTAAGGCACGAAGTTCAAGACCGCAACGAGCACGCCCCACATGATCGGATTGCGTAAGCCGAGGAAGCCGACGGTGGTCCCAACGGCAATGCCAAGGCAGACGTTGATCAGCGTGACGGTGAGCAGGTAACGCGACACGTGGCGCTCGATTTCCTGCAGGATCGAGACTGCGCGCTTTTTGTCTTTCAAGGTCGGAAGTGTCTTCACGATTTTTCCGAGGAAGACGCCGTCAAACGCGAGAAGGAAGTAAACCAGGATGAACATCACCACGGTGCTGACGAGGAACTCCGGCGTGCTCGACAGCATGTCCGAGATGCGGTGTTGCTTGATCTCGACCGTCCTGGTGGCCGCGCCTGCGGCCGGTGGCGCGGTCAGGTTCTCAATCGCGCCGCTCGCTTGCGCGACCTGCTCCATCGGCTTCTTCAACGGCAGAAGTTTCTGCTGAAGTTGCTCCAGACCGTAAGGCGCTTTCTCCAACCAACCGGCTACTGGAGTTGTCAGGAAAGAAACGCCGAAGCCCAGCGCTGCCACCACGCCGAGAAGAAGGAGCGCGGCGCCGAGGGCAGGTGGAATCCGCACCTTGGCCAGCGCGCGGACGACCGGCGCAAGGAGGAAGCTGAGAAGTAACGCGAGCACGACCGGCAGCAGGACCGAGCGGGCGAAGTAGATCGTGTAGAAGAGCGCGAGAATGAACAGCCCGGTGAGTGCGATCGAGCGGACGTCGGACGGCCGCTCGCGCAACTGCGGGATCGCCACGCGCGGTGCCGCGGCTGCTTCCGTCTCTGCCCCGTCGCTGCCAGCCATGGGGAGAGGGATTGCCGCAGGGTCGCTCATCTTCTCTGAATCGGGTGCGGGCGGGCGGGCGAATGTGCGTGCCCACTGGATTCGATGCGGCGGTCTCGTATCGTGCGCGGATGAGTAACCGCCGCCTCGCCATCGCTGCGATCGCTGCTGCCGCGATTTGCCTCGCGGGTTGCACGACTCCGTCTCGCACCACAATGCTGGCGCCCGCCCGCGCGGCCATCACCTCGACTGACGGGGTGCGCGTTTATCGCCAGCCCCCGAAGCGTTTTCAGGAAATCGCGATCGTGGAAGGCAAGTCGCTGACCGAGCTGCGCTCGAAAGCGGCGCTTGTCGGGGCGAATGGCATCCTCGCCGCCGGTGTGGTGCGGAAGCCCGGTCCAACGCTCGCGATCGGCATCGGCAGCGGCACCTACGGCTACGACAGGCACAGCGCCTACGGCGTTGAAACGGAAGCGTCGTTCGGCGTTCCGACCGGCAGCAACGTGCTGACCGCGACGGCGATTTACGTGCCGTAACGCCTGTGCCCGAGCAGCAGGACGAGCCGCCCTACGAGCGGCCGATTTCCGATCGCCCGGCGACCGCGGAGGGAACGCTCGGCGACGCAAGACGCGCGCGGCATGATCCGTACGCGGCTTTTCGTGTCGCGGCGTTTAGCTTCTACTCGTTAGGCAATCTCATCTCCGTGATCGGCCGGCAGATGCTGATCGTCGCGGTCGAATGGGAGATGTATCAGCGCACGCATTCCGCGACCGCGCTCGGGCTGGTTGGCTTGTCGATCGCCGTGCCGGTGGTGTTGCTTTCGCTGCCCGCCGGACATCTGGCCGATCGCTACAATCGCAAATACATCATCCTGATTTCGCAGGCGATTAGCGCCATCTGCTCGTTAGGTCTGGCGCTCATTTCGTGGCAGCATCTCGCGATTCCGTCGTGGCGGATCATTCGCGGCGGGAACTCCGCGCTCACCGCAGTCGCACACGTGTTCGAGCGGCACGCGACTTACCACTTCGACGATCTTTCCGTGCCGATCATCTATCTGCTGCTGCTCGTCGCGGCGTCCGGTCGCACCTTCGGCTGGGCGGCGCGAAGTGCTTACTTTCCGACGCTGGTCCCGCGCGACATTTTTGCCAACGCGGTCACCTGGAACAGCAGCATGTTCCAAGTCGGCTCGATCATCGGCCCGGCGCTCGCGGGCTTTTTGCTCGTGCGGACGAACTTCCATTTCATCTACGTGATCGACGCCGTCTGTGCGATGTCGTTCTTCGCGCTCGTGCTGCCGATCGCCCGCGTCGAACAGGCGAAGCGCGTGGGCGAAAGCGCGCGGGAAAGTTTGAAAGAAGGCCTGCGTTTCCTCGTCAGTCGGAAGGTCATTCTCGCCACCATCACGCTCGACATGGTCGCGGTCTTCTTCGGCGGAGCGACCGCGTTGCTCCCCATCTACGCTGATCAAATCCTCCACTCCGGTCCGCTCGCGCTCGGCTGGATGCGCGGCGCTCCGGGCGTTGGCGGATTCGTCATGGCAATCGTAATCGCCTACCTGCCGCCGATGCGGAAAGCCGGGAAGACGCTGCTCTGGTGCGTCGCTGGATTCGGCGTCGCGACGATCGCGTTTGGTCTGTCGCGTTCCCTCTGGCTCTCGATCGCGATGCTGTTCATGACGGGCGTGTTCGACAGCGTCAGCGTGGTCATTCGGCACACCATAATCCAGTTACTCACGCCGGATGAAATGCGCGGCCGCATCTCGGCCGTGAACAACATTTTCATCGGCACCTCGAACGAGCTCGGCGCGCTCGAGTCGGGGCTGACCGCGGCGCTGTTCGGGCC
>JALZAD010000068.1 GCA_030948555.1 Verrucomicrobiota bacterium
GTGGCGGACAGGGCAAATCAAAAGGTGGTGGCGGACGCCAGCACCTAACGAGTCCTTGGGGTCAGCTGGCGAAGGGCTTCAAGACGCGCGCCAAGGGTAAGCCGAGCGGTCGGTTCATCATGCAAGACCGTCGCGTGAGCCGTAAGAAATAGTTTTTGAGTCATGAGCAGATCACTGAAAAAAGGACCGTTCGTTGAGCCGCATCTTCTCGAGAAGATCGACAAGATGAATTCGTCCGGGATCAAGAAGCCGATCAAGACCTGGTCGCGCCGCTCAATGGTGACGCCCGATTTCGTGGGCCACACCTTCATGGTCCACAACGGGAAAATTTTTACCTCGGTCTTTGTGACCGAGAACATGGTCGGTCACAAACTGGGTGAGTTTTCGCCGACCCGCATATTTAAGAAGCACGGTTCGCACACCGCGAAGGTGACGAAGTAGTGCGGTGAATTTTCGGTCAACGTTCCTCGTTCGACGAGTGGCAGCACTCGTTAGGCGAGGATCGGCGGTCGTGTTGTTAGGGAGCGTCTGCTCGGCTGGAGGGCTGGCGGCGCAGGGAAATAGTTCTTTGTCAGGATCCAATATTGGTGAGATGCGCAAGCAGCTCGAGGTGCAGCGTGAAAGTGTGAAGACGCTGACCGAGAGCCTGGCGGAATCGAATGCGGAGGCGGAATTATTCCGCCGGAAGTATTCGGATCTGCAATTGCGAATGGAAGCGCTCGGGCTGGACGCGGCGAATAAGGACCGCGCGAAGTTGGAGCAGCGACTACTCGCAGCAGTGAGCGATTTGCAGTTGGCGCAAAAGGAGCGCGAGCAATATCGCGATCAGATGCTGCGTTTGAGCGAAGCGACGCTGCAGTTGCTGAAAACTTCAACGGGTGGCGATGCACAGGCGCGCATGGAATTGGAAGCGCAGTTGCGAAGTGCGAACGAGCTGATCGCGAAGGCGAGTGCGCCTAACGAACCGCAGCCGACCTTAATGGACGGCGCGGTGATTAGCGTGAAGGACGAATGGTCGCTGGTCGTGGGGAACCTCGGCGAGAAGCAGGGAGTGAAGATCGGGATGCCGCTGCGCGTGGTGCGTGACGACAGAACAATCGCGACGCTCCGGGTGGTCGATGTTCGTCAGAAAATCTGCGGCGCGGTCATCCAAGAAATGGGTTCTGAGAAAGAGAAGATAAAGGTGGGCGACCGGCTCCAGGCCGACGCTCGCCGCGATGTGAGTTTAAAATAAATGGAAGTTCGATCGATATACCGTTACGCGAAGATCTCCGCATTTAAGGTGCGCGAGGTCACACGCGAAATTCAGGGCCTGCCGGTTTCGGCAGCGCTCGACATTGTCGCGTTCAGCCCTAAGAAAGCCGCGGGGTTGATCAACAAGACGCTGAAGAGCGCGGTCGCGAACGCGGAGAACAACGCGAACCTGAAGGTCGACACGCTGGTGGTGAAAGAGGCGACGGCAGGAGAGGGCCCAACGATGAAGCGCATGATGCCGCGCGCACGTGGAAGTGGCAGCCGGATCCTGAAACGGAGCAGTCACATCCGAATCATTTTGACTGACGAGATCGAGATTAAGCGCCGCAATAAGACGAAGGGCGCGAAGAAGACGAGCGGTGCCAAGCGTGGTGGAGCAAAGGGCGGGGCCAGGAAAACTTCAGCGCGTGGATCGAAGACGACCGCGAAGCGGCAGCCGGTCGAAGGTGGCGAGGCAGGAACGGGCGTTGCGCCTGATCCGAACCTGACGTCGCGCATCGACGAGAACGAATAAATTTATGGGACAGAAAGTTAATCCAATTGGGTTCCGGCTCGGTGTGAACCGCGACTGGCGTTCGCGCTGGTACGCCAACCCGCAGGAGTTGCCCGGCTTCCTTCACAGCGACATCGAGATTCGCAACTACGTGAAGAAGAAGCTGCAGTTCGCCGCGGTCGCGAAGATCATCATCGAGCGGGCGTGGAACTCTATTCGTGTGACGATCCACACCGCGCGTCCCGGCATTGTGATCGGACGCAAAGGCGTTGAGATCGAGAAGATGACCGAAGAGATCTCGAAGATGGCGCAGGGTAAGCAGATCAAGATCGACATCCAGGAGATCAAAACGCCGGAGCTCGATGCGCAGCTTGTGGCGGAGAACGTTGCGCTGCAGATCGAACGCCGTATTGCTTACCGTCGCGCGATGAAAAAGGCGGTGCAGATCGCGATGGATTTTGGCGCGCAGGGGATTCGTCTCCGCAGCTCGGGTCGTTTGAACGGCGCGGAAATCTCGCGCTCGGAATGGTATCGCGAAGGCAAGGTGCCGTTGCACACGCTGCGCACCCCGATCGATTACGGCTTTGCGGAAGCCAACACAGTTTACGGGAAGATCGGCGTGAAATGCTGGCTCTGTAAGAAGGAAGAAGCGCCCGTCGAACAGCCACAGCAGGCGCCGCCGCCCGCACCGGCTGAAGTTTAGTCTGAGACTAACGAATAATTTCTAAGGAGAACACTGACATGCCATTGATGCCAAAACGCGTGAAGTACCGGAAGACCCAGCGGGGTAGCCGCAAGGGTACGGCTTCGCGCAACCTCCGGATCGACTTTGGCGAATTCGGATTGCAGACGCTCGAGCGCGCGTGGATCACAAACGTGCAGATCGAAGCGGCTCGTGTTGCGCTCACCCGCAGCATGAAACGTAAGGGCAAGGTCTGGATTCGCATCTTCCCGGACAAGTCGGTGACGGCGCGTCCGCCGGAAACCCGCATGGGTAAGGGCAAAGGCCAGCCGGAGCATTGGGTGGCGACGGTGCGGCCGGGCAACATCCTTTTTGAACTGGACGGCATTCCGGAGTCGGTTGCGCGCGAGTCGTTGCGCCTCGCGGCGGACAAGCTGCCGGTTCGGACGAAGTTTTTGACGCGGCACCACGTGGCTGCTGCCTAACGAGACAATGTTTTCCACCTGTCATCCTGAGCGGAGCGCAGCGGAGTCGAAGGATCTCACTTCGTCTCTTGGCATCGTGCTCGTCGTTCATACGGCGCGAGATGCTTCGCGTTCGCACAGCATGACAAGCGCGGCCACGACGGGTCCGCTAAAGAACACGAGACATGAAGTTTAAAGAAATCAGCGAGATGAGCTCGGAAGAGCTGGCGACGAAGAAACGCGATCTCCGCCAGGAGAGCTTGCATCTGCGTCTGCAACAGAAGAGCGGACAGCTCGAACAGCCGAGCCGCTTGCGCTTGTTGCGCCGGCAGGTTGCGCAGCTTGAGACGGTGCTTTCGCAGCGCGCACAAAAGCAGGCGCAGCCTGCAGGAAAGTAATTTATGGCCGAGGAGACTCAGACAACCACCGCAACCGCGGAGACCGCGGAAGCGAAACGCGCCACGCGCAAGACGCGCACTGGTGAGGTGATTTCGAGCGGGATGAACAAGACCATCGTGGTCCGCACCATCACCCGCGTGCCGCACGCGAAGTTCGGCAAAATCGTGAAGCAGGCGAAGAAATTCTACGCGCACGACGAAGAGAACAAGGCGAAGACGGGGGACACCGTCCGCATCATGGAGACGCGGCCGCTGAGCAAAATGAAGCGCTGGCGGTTGGTCGACGTGATCGCGAAGTAGCCTAACGAGAGGAAATTTTTTTATGGTTCAGATCAGATCCAGACTGGATGTCGCTGACAATAGCGGCGCACGCATGGCGACCATGATCGGCGTCATCGGGCAGGGGACCAGCCAGACGGCGGGGATCGGGGATGTGATTACCGCAAACGTGAAGGAAGCATCAGCCGGCGGAACGGTGAAGAAGGGCGAAGTTGTCCGCGCGGTGCTCGTGCGGACACGTCAGCCGATCAAGCGCGATGATGGCTCGGTGTTGCGCTTCGATAACAACGCGATCGTGATC
>JALZAD010000095.1 GCA_030948555.1 Verrucomicrobiota bacterium
AGTGGGTGCAGTTCAATCGCGCGATCATCAACGCGCGCGACGAGCCACTGGCGGATTACCGGAAGTATCGTCGGCTGCACCTGCTGATTGGCGACGCGAACATGAGCCCATTCGCGACTGCGCTGAAGATCGGCACGACGGCGTGCCTGCTGACACTGCTCGAGCAGAACCGTCTAACGAAAAATCTCAGTCTGCAGGATGCGGTGCAGAGCACGCGCGAGATTTCGCGGGATCCGACACATGCCTGGATGGTGCGGCTGGAGAATGGGAAGACGATCGGCAGTCTCGATCTACAGTGGGAATTCCAACAGCTCGCGGAGCGACATCTGGGCGGCAGCGACGAGGAAACGGACTGGCTGATCGAGAGCTGGAGCTACACGCTGGACGCGCTCGCCAACAAGCCCGAGGCGTTGATCGGCGGCGTTGACTGGGTGACGAAAAAGTGGCTGCTCGAAGCCTTCATCGAATCGGAAAATTTGAGCTGGGATGATCCGTGGCTGCAAAGTCTCGACCTCGAATATCACAACATCCATCCCGAAAAGGGGCTCTTCTTCGGCGTGCCCGCGGCGAAGCGAATTGGCGAATGGAACAACAGTGTGCGCCGCCCGGAAGCAGCGACGTCACCGCCGTCGAACACGCGCGCGTCCGGGCGTTCACGTGCGGTTGCGTTATTCCAGAAGCGGCCGCAGCCCTATGTGATCAACTGGGATTCCATCGCGTGCGAAGGCCGCGATTTCCTGCTCATGGGCGACCCGTTCCACACCTACGATGCGGAAGTGGGCGCTTTCCTCCGCGCGACGGCCTAACGAGCAGTTACGTTACTCGAGCCGCTGCAATTCCGGGATGCCGTAGTTCTGCTGGAGGGCCGGTGCCTCCGCCGCGACCTGCGCAACATCGAGCTCGAGCTGCTTCGGGTCGTCGTAGGTTTCAATCTTGATGAAGCCGCCCTCGACCGGCTGCTTCACTGCGTCCGCGAGGTCGCGCAAGGATTTCACTTCACGACCATTCACCTTCTGCACGACGAGATACGAGAGGTCGTCGTAACCAATGGTCGTATTCGCCGGAAGCACCTGGCTGAGGATCACGACGCGGCGATTACCTTCCGGAAACAGCTCGGACTGGAAGCGATCGAGATAGACGAACTTCTGCGGAGCTTCCTTTTGCCAGGTGGCGCCCCATTCGCGCAGATACGTGCGGCTCAACTCCTGGAAGATCAGCCCGCCGAGCACGACGTAGGATGGCGGCTGGCCCATCGTGTACGGCGGCACCACGTAGTCGCTCGCGGCGCGATGTTCGAGGACAACATTGAGCGTCATCGGTTTGCCCGCGCGCTGGATTTGGAACGGCACCGTATCGCCGGCAAAGCCGCGAGAGGTGATCAGATTCGTGAACTCAATCTTGCCGTAGAGCGGGTCGACGTAGTTGCCGTTCTGATCGATCTCGCTCGTGCCGACGGACGTGACGATGTCGCCGACCTGCATGCCTGCTTTCGCCGCGGGCATGTTCGGCTCCACGCCCATGACGTAAACGCCGCCCGGCTTGCCCGTCTGTCCGGCGAACTTCCGCAGTTGCGGATCGCGCGTCGGGAAGAAGCTGAACCCGGCGGATGGGAAACCTTGATACGGCGTCGCTTCCGTCGCCTTTAGAAAATGCGCGATGATCGGCGCGGGGATCGCATCGAGCACTTGCGAACGCGGATCGTATCGGAGCAACAAGCCAGCGAGCTTGTTGTTCTTCACCAGCGGGATCGTGTAGCTGTTCTCGCGATACTGCATCGACATGCTGATGCGGTAGGTGAGGAACTGGCCGACCTCGGCCGGGTAGCGCGTCATCTGCACGGTCGTGACGAGTCCGTCTGTCACGACCAGCGCGCCGGTCGGTTCCAGTTGAAGGGCGGAGATGCGATCGCCAACCATGGTGTCCGTGGCCAACTGCAGCGGAGTCAGGCCGTTGAGGAAGTTCTTATCGCTCGGCTCGAGCAACGCGAGGTTCGCTTCGTAGTCGATCGCGAGCACTTCTGCGCCCGTTTTTTCGCCGGTTTCCGCGCGTTCCAGTTCGACGAAGTTTTGGTTCGCGACGAGATCAGCCGTCACGAGCACGCGACCTTTCGCGAGCACCGTGCCGAGTGCTCGCTTCGAGAACGCGGCCTTCTTTTGCCACGGCCGCTGGTAGTCGTACGGCTGGCCGGTCACGTTGACGCGGACGAGCGAGAGCTCTTTCGGCTTCAATGCGCTGACCGATGGCGCGGGCTTCGCCTGCTGCGCGAAGGCGACGCCACAAAGCGCGACCCAAACGATAGAAAAACAAGCGGCGCGCATTACTTCTGTTCCTCCTCGGCAACTGGCACGCTGGCGAGCGGCTCCTGCTGGAGGTTCTGCTCTTTGATCACGTTGTAGCGCTTCTTGATTCGCTCCCGCGCCGCGTCGACTTCGGCCGGATCAAGGATCAGCGGCGGACCGTCACCGACGAACCGAATGACGAAGCGATCCGGCCGCGCGGCGAACGCTTTCGCGAGGTCGTCGAGAGTGCGGATCTTCGCCCCGTTTACTTCGTCGACGATCCCGGCACGATACGACTGAAGGTAGGTGTTGATCGGGTCCGGCAGGATGTTGGTCAGGACCACGATCTCGGGATGGTCGCGGTAGATCTCGTCAATGACGAAGAAATCGAAGTAATGCCGCAGCCGCAGGTCTTGAGGTTGATACGCCTGCAACAGATCGAGGGAGAGCGGCTGAAAGAGCAGGCCGCCATAAACGACATATCGCGGCGCCACATCATAGGTGTGGCCTTGGATCGCATAGGGCCAGATGCCGGAGAGCTCGACGTTGACGGTCAGCCGTTCCTTGCCGCGAATGACATCGAGCTTCACCGAGTCGCCCTTGAACTTTCGCTCTACGACTTCAGGCATTTCGACACGCTCGCCTTCGAGTTCCACGAAGCCGTCACTCGCCACCGGGTGGTCGTCGATCGCAACCAGAACGTCGCCCGTCTTCAGCACTTTCTCCGCGGTGCTCGCGGCGACGACGGTTTCGACGAGCACGCCGCGATCGTCATCCTGCAAGCCGAGGTAACGCCGCTGCGCCGGGTTCTGCAGTTTGAAATACGTGATGCCGAGATCGACGTAGCGATCGTAGTGGCCGTCGCTCACGTCCTTCAAAAAACGCGCGACCACCGGCGTTGGAATCATGTAGGCGACGCCTTGCGCGACATCGCCGCTGTAACCCTGAAACGCGACGCCGGCGACCTTGCCGTTTTGCATGACAGGCCCGCCGCTGTTCCCCGGATTGATCTGTGCGCTGATCTGAATCGCGAGGTGCTGATCGATCGACGAATGCGTGTAGAGCTGGAAGTCGATGCGCGAGACGATGCCGGTCGTAACCGACATGCGCTGGCCGCCAATCGGATAGCCATAAGCCGAGACGGTTGACTCCAATTCCGGGATGCCTCCGAACGTGAGCGGCACCATGTTTTTGTAGAACTCGGGCGAGGCGACATTGATCAGCGCGAGATCGCAGTCATGCGCGACGAACTGCACGGTCGCTGGATATTTATTCGGGTCGCCTTCCCGCTCGACCGTCAGGTAGCGGCTGTTGCTGACGACGTGCGCGTTCGTCATGATGCGGTTGCCTTCGATGACAAACCCGGCGCCGACACCGCGCTGAATCGCGCCCGAGTTCCACGGCGCTTTGTAGTCCGGCTCGAGTTCCGTAGCGGTGATGCGCACGAGGCTGTTTTGAACTTTCCCATTCGGCCGCGAGGGCACAGCGACGGGCGCCGCAATCGCCGGAGCAGCGCTCGTGGAGGCGCTCGGATTCGGGTTCGGCGCGCTCGCGGAAGGCGGCGTTCCGCGTTGTTGCGCGAAGAGGTCGCCCGCGACCAGCAGGCAAACCAAGCAGACAAATACCCTAGCGGACATCAGAAGGCGGAGAAGATGGGGTAGTTGATCGTGAAATCAAATTCCCGCGCGCTCGAGCAACGACGTGAGGACTGTCTCCGCGTCGAAGAATTCGCGCGCCAGGTTCCGCGCCGCGCGAGCGTGATGCACGTAGTCGGCGTTAATCATTTTCACCGCCTCGACGATCTCGCCTAACGAGCTGAAGGCGACCACGCCACCGTTGCCTCCGAAGTGATCGGTGAAGCCGGTCTGCTGCGTGATGACGGGCCGACCGCTCGCGAGATAGCACGCGCTGCGATCGCTGAACCACCCGGTGTTCAGGCGGACGTACTGATCTTTCGCGACCGTGAACTCGGCTTTCGAATCGGCGATGTATTTCCGATAGGCATGGATGTCGGTGCTCAGCTCGTCAGATCGCTGGATCCGCCAACCGTTCGCAACGAACTGCTCGCGCACGTGCGCCTGGGAGATCGTGGTGGCGAGCTCGAATGTTTCGCCGGCCTCCATCGGTGCTTCGATGAAGCGGAGGAACTCGAGCGATTTGCTCCAAAGATATTTCTCGCCGCGCCACTCCATGTCTTTCAGCCCGCTCGTGCTCCAGTTTGCGATGGTGGTGAAAGCGGCGCTGCGCGGCGGCGTGTCGTCGGTTGACCAGAAGTCGATCACGATCGGCTGCCGCGTGGCCAACCAGCGGAGACCATGCGTCGGAACGACAAAGCGATCGGTGCCGACGTTCTCGCCGAAAGTGAAGAGCGCACGGTGACGCGAGAGGTAGTTCGTGGCCGCGGGATCGCCGCGATCGATCTTGATCTGCTCAACTCCGGGATCGCTCTCGACGTAGATCAGGCGATCGCTCGCGAGCAGATCATCATTCAACTCCTGCGCGCCGCAGACGTTCAGGATGACATCGGCGTCGCGATAAATTTGCCGGACTTGGCTGAGTGGCAACCCTGCGGTTGGTGAACCCGCGGCAAAACGCGCGCAGTAGCTCCAATGATTTTCGAAGCCGAACTCAGCGGCGATCCTCGCGAGAAAGCTGGCCGCGTAAGTGAAATCGAGCGTCACGTCGCCGCGCACCGGATTGTAGGGCAACCGCGCGGAGTCCTCGATGTAGTAGACGTCGTGGCCGAGTCTTTGCAGGCCGACGATGTAGTGGATGTGCTGCCAGATGACGCCGGAGATCGGGATCGAGCCCATGAAGCCCATCACGACGATCTTCTTCCGCTTCATCATGCGCTGCCCAACGACTCGTTAGGCGCGAAGCTCTTTCGTCACGATCGCGGGATTGCCGGCGACCACGACGTTTGGCGGGACACTCTTCGTCACCACGCTGCCGGCGGCGACGACCGAGTTCTCGCCGATGGTCACACCGCGGAGGACGATCGCGTTCATCCCAATCCAGACGTTGTCGGCGATGATCACTGGCGCGGTGCGTAGCGAGGGACGGGCAGGGCGGTTGCCGTAGTAGGGCGCGAGCGCCTCGGCGTCGCGGCGGCGCTCCTGCGGGTCGAGCGGATGGAAATCACCGTCAGCGATTCCGACATTCCAGGAGATAAGACAATGCGAGCCGATCTCGATGCGCTCTTCACACATCAGAAGCGCGCCGTTCAAAAGCGTGAAGCTGCCGATCGAGCAACTTCCTTGTTCGCCGATCGAGAAGGAACAGCCGGCATAACAAGAGACGTGATCGCCGAGCACGACCGCGCGCGGTTTTGCGCTGCGCAGCTTGCGAAAAATCTGCGCGCTCTCGCAGTAGAAGCCGGTGCCGAACTCGACATTCTCTGGAATCGGATGCGCCCACCAATCGCCTTCCACGAAACGATCCGCGCGAACGTTGCTCATCAGCGACTGTAATTTCCCGCCGCGTACAATTCGGCGTAAGCACCGCCGCGCGCGACCAATTCCTCGCCGGTTCCTTCTTCGACCAGCTCCCCGTTGCGCAGCACAACGATGCGATCGACGCCGTGAATCGTGCCGATACGATGCGTGACGATCAACGTGGTGCGGCCGTGCATGAGTTCTTTGATCGTGTCCATGATGGCCGCTTCGGTCGTCGGATCGAGCGCGGAAGTCGGCTCATCGAGCAGGAGGATGGGCGCGTTTTTTAAAAATGCGCGGGCGATGCCGATGCGTTGCCGCTGGCCCACGCTCAAGTGTCCGCCGCGTTCGCCGACCAGGCTGTTGTAACCGTTCGGCATGGCGGAAATGAACTCATCAGCCTGGGCCCGGCGGGCGGCGTCACGGATCTGATCATCCGTCGCATCGGGCCGGCCGTAGGCGATGTTCTCGCGGACCGTCGTCGAGAAGAGGAGCGTGTCCTGAAGGACAATCCCGATCTGCGCGCGGAGCGACTTCTTCGTGATCTCGCGAATGTCTCTTCCGTCGAGCAGCACGCGACCGGCAGTGGGATCGTAGAATCGCGGGACCAGGCTGAGCAATGTGCTCTTACCCGCGCCGGTGCCGCCGACCAAGCCGACGATCTGGTTGGGCGCGATCTCTAGATTGATCCCGCTGAGCACAGTGCGACTGGCGGCGTAGCCGAACTCCACATCATCGAAGGTGATGGCGCCCGCCGTGCTCGTGATCGTCGCGGCGTTCGGCGAATCGAGCACATCGTCATCGCGGTCGAGCACCTCGAAGCAGCGTTGCGCGCCGGCCGCCGCACCTTCCATAGCCCAGGCCGTGTAAGTGAGCGCCTCAAGCGGCTGATAAAGCATCAGCAGATACGCACTAAAAACGAGCAGCGACCCGAGCGTGAGCGCGCCAGCGAGGACATGCAGCGTCCCGACGTAATACATCGCGGCGGTGCCCAGAACCATGAGCGTGCTGATGACGAGCGCGCTGTTCACGTTCGTGAGGGTGAGGCGAAGATTGGCCACCAGACTGCGCTGCGCCTGCGTTTGAAACTGCCGCACTTCCCATTCTTCGCGGCCGAAGGCATGGATCATCCGCACGCTGCTCAAGCCTTCCTGCGCCTGCGCGAGCAAAGCGCTTTCCTGCTCGTGGATGTAGGTGGATTGGCTGCGGATCCGTTGTGCGAAGAAGTAGATCGCGATCACGATCAACG